>CAZNDF010000021.1:0-9069 GCA_964571775.1 uncultured Gammaproteobacteria bacterium
CTAGTGTTTTAGGTCGACAATTAATTAGAATCCCTTTTGGTGGTTTAGGTGACCCGCTTTATCTTCGTGGCCAATCTCGAATTCACCCCGAAGCTGAGCCGGGTCAAATCATAAAAGGTTTGATTAACGCCAAGAGTAACAACCCAGTAATTTTATTGGATGAAATTGATCGTGTTGCTGATGATGCCCTCAATACTATTATGGGTGTTCTCGTTGAGTTGCTTGATCCAGAACAAAACAACCATTTTGTTGATCATTACCTCGATTACCCAGTCGACTTGTCTCAGGCCATTTTTTGTGCCACCTGCAACAATACTTCTCGTATTGCCACTGCTGTTATGGATCGTCTTGAAGTTATCCAAATGCCTTCATACTCTGACGAGGAAAAAATTGTCATTGGTCGTGACTATATTTTCCCCAAGGCCGTCAAAGAAGCTGGTTTACGTCCAGAAGAAATCCAAATTTCATCCTCTGTTTGGGATCAAATTGTCCGTCCACTTGGTTTTGATGCCGGTGTCCGTACTTTGCAACGCAACATCGAAGGTCTTTGCCGTAAGGTTGCTAAAATGATTTTTGAAGGAAGAATCAAGCAAATTATTGTTGACGAATCCAACGTCAAAACATTCCTACCTCAATGGTAGGAAATTTATTATTAAAATTAAAAAATTAAATTATGATTAAAAATAATCAAAAAAATATTAACCCGAGCCCAAATTTTATTGGGGCTCCAAATCAAGTCAGAGAATATCGGTCAAACCAAGACTCTCTGCGTATTAGTTCATTAGGTGGTTTTGGTGATGTCACTCAAAACATGTTCGTTTACGAATTTATTCCTAATGGTGATACTTCCAAAAGCCAAATTATCATTGTTGATTGCGGTGTTGGTTTCCCCGAAGAAGACGCTTTTGGTGTCGATCTTCAAATTCCTGATACCCAATATCTTCAAGATAAAAAAGATCGTATTTTAGGTATATTTATTACCCACGGTCACGAAGATCATATTGGCGCAATTCGTTTTATTTTGCCAATTCTTGGCCAAAACATCCCTGTCTTTGCTCCAAACTTAGCAGCTGCCTTTATTGAATCTCGTTTAGCCGAAGTTAATGTTCGGGCTAACTTAACTGTCTATCAAGATAGTGTTCCTATTCAAAAAGGCGTTTTTAATGTTGACCCTGTTCGGGTAACCCACTCGATTCCAGACACTTTTCATTTTGCTATCACTACTCCAGTCGGTATTTTTTACCATGGAAGCGATTTCAAATTTGATGTTTTCCCTCTCGATGGTAAAGGTGCTGATTTTTCCCATATTGCTCGTATTGGCGAAAAAAAAGTCGTTGCCTTAATGTCTGATGCTCTCGGTTCCGACCATGAAGGTTTTTCTCCTTCAGAAAGTTCCATTGCTGAAAACTTCAAATACGAAATTACTTCAGCTAAAGGTCGAGTTTTTGTCACCTCAATCTCTAGTAATATCATCCGTTGGTCTCAAGCTATCGAATATGCCAAAAGTGTTGGTCGAAAAATCGTTGTCGTTGGTTTCTCTGTCGACAAAGCTATCAGTATTGCCAAAGATTTGGGCTATATTACTCTTAACGATAGCGACATAATTCCACCAGAACGGACCAAAAACTTTCCTGAGAATAAACTGATTTTCTTAGTTGCTGGTTTTGCCGGTCAACCTGATTCCGCCCTTAGCAAAATGGTTATGGGTAAACACCGTGTCAAGATTAAATCTGGTGACAAAGTTATCTTTTCTTCTCCTGATTACATTCCAGGTACCACCTCCAACATTTATTCTATGATCGATACTCTCTCTAAACTTGGGGCAGAGGTTGTTTATGGTGAAAAAGAAGAGCTCCATGTCTCCGGTCACGGTTATCAAAAAGAACATGCCTTACTAATCAATTTACTTAAACCAAAATATTTACTGCCAATTGGAGGTAATTTTAGACATCTTAAAAAATACCAAGAAATGGCCAAAAAACTTGGCTATGCTGAAGATCAGGTAATCTTGCCAGACTTTGACGCTTCAGTTACTTTCACTAGTAACGGTAAATTCGATACTAATTTTCATATTCCTATTAGAAAAGTTCTTATCGATGGTTTTGGAATTGGTGACGTTGGTGCCACAGTTTTACGTGATCGAAAATTATTAGCCGAAGACGGTATGTTCTCAGTTGTTCTATTGATCGACAAAGAAAGCGGTAAATTAGGGAAAGACCCTGTAGTTCTTAGCCGAGGTTTTGTTTTTATGAAAGAAAACACTGATCTTATCAATTTCTTAAAACAAGAAGTAATCATGAAATTTAATGAAGTTACTAGTAGTCCTGCCAACCTTGATTTTATCCGTGAACAAATCCAAGGATATATTGAAGAAATTATTTATCAAAAAACCGGCCGCCAACCAATGGTATTGCCACTGGTAATTGAAGTTTAAAGTAATTCTTTACCAGAGTATTCCGGGTCAACATTATTTAAGTTAGGACACATTTTTTTTCTAGCTTCAATTCTTTCTTTTGTGATTATTTGGTGGACCTCTAAAGCCGCTGATAATAACAAATCTTTATCAGTGATATTTCTGGAATTCAAATCTTTAGCCACTTCTATGGCGTACTTTTCAAATAAGCATTCGCCTGAAGCAAAACATTCAGGACACAGTTCTTTCATAGGCTGGTATTATACCAAATAGTTACGTTATAATACGTTCATGCGATATTCACAACTTTTCGGTAAAACTACTAAAACTGTTAGTTCTGACGCTGACAGTATTAACGCCAAATTTCTCACTCAAGGCGGCTTTATTCAAAAAGAAATTTCTGGTGTCTATAATTATTTACCTCTCGGGTTGCGTGTCCTAAGTAAAATTCAGAATATTGTCCGAGAAGAAATGAATAAAATTGGCGGTCAAGAAATTTTAATGCCTGCTATGACCCAAGAAGAAAGCTGGAAAATTACCAACCGAAATGGCATGGATGTTCTTTTCCATTTCAAAGGTCAAGGAGATACCGAATTAGTTCTTAACCCGACTCATGAAGAAGTTGTTACTCCGTTAGCCCAAAAATATACCTTCTCTTATCGAGATTTGCCTTTTGCTGTTTATCAAATTCAAAACAAATTTAGAAATGAAGCCCGAGCTAAATCTGGCTTAATGCGTGGTCGTGAGTTTAACATGAAAGATCTTTATTCTTTCCATACTGATGAAGAAGATCTAAATCGTTACTATGAGATCGTCAAAAAAGCTTATTTTGAAATCTACAAAAGAGTTGGTCTTGGAGATATAACTGTTTTAGCTTTTGCTTCTGGTGGTGCTTTCAGCCAATTCTCCCATGAATTTCAAACCATAAATTCAAATGGTGAAGACACAATTTATCTTTGTGAAAAATGTCGTGTTGCTATTAACAAAGAAATTATCGATACTCAAAAAAAATGTCCAGAATGTGGTAACGAAAAATTAGAAACTGTCAAAGCCACTGAAGTCGGCAATATTTTTAAATTAAGAACCAAATTCTCTCAAGCTTTTAATTTTTATTATTCTGATAAAGACGGTCAAGAAAAAATTGTTGAGATGGGTTGTTACGGTTTTGGTCCATCCCGAGTTATGGGAACAATTGCTGAAATCTTTAATGACAATAAAGGCTTAATCTGGCCAGAGTCAATTGCTCCATACCAAGTTCATTTAGTTGGTCTAGATCTCTTTGATGAAAATATCAAGAAACAGGCTGAAGATCTTTATCAAAAACTTTTAGACAAAGGTGTTGAAGTTTTATTTGATGATCGTCTTGAAACTACTGCTGGAACTAAATTTGCCGATGCTGATCTTATTGGTATCCCTACCAGACTAGTCATTAGTAAACGAAGTTTAGAAAATGGCGGAGTTGAGCGTAAAAAACGTAATGAAACTCAAAATGAAATTGTCACTTTAGATGAAATTTTTTTATAAAATAATTATTAATTCTTAATTAGTAATTATTAATTAGTCTCAAATACTATATACTGTATTCATGGCTAAACGTGGTCGCAAGAAAAAACATGTCCTTCCTAGTTTACGGTTAAAACCAGAAACTGTTCAAACTATCTTTTTTATCTTCTTTTTGATTTTGACAGTTATTTCTGTTTTTTCTTTTTTGCAGACTGGTCCAATTCCTATCCGTCTCAACCAATTTTTGGTTGATTACTTTGGTTTTGGGGCTATTCTTATCTCTTTTTTGCTTTTTTTAGCTGCTTTTTTATTTGCCAAAATAAAAACCCCATTAAAAGACTTAAATGTTTTTTTGGGTTTTTTGATTATGTTTATCGCTATGATCAGTCTTTTTCAACAGGGGATCACTGGTGTTTTTTTCTTTGAGCAATTAGCTTCTCTTTTTGGTCGTCTCCCCAGCACTTTAATTTTTATTTTTTCTTTCATTGTCGGTTTTGTCATTCTTTTTGATACATCAGTAGCCCAAGTTGTTAAATTCTTTGTCGTTATTTTTAACTTAATCAAAAAATATTCCATTGGCGGCGCCAAAAAGATCAAAGCTAAAGCCGAAGAAAAAAGCAAAAATAAAGTTTATCAATCAGAATTACCACTCAATAATAAATTAGATCTTAAAAAAGATTCCAAAGATGATCCTAATGTCGTCAATGTTCCTCCTGTCCTCAAACCCAATGAACTTTTAGCCCCGACTAGTGCTTTAAGTTCTTCTGGTCATCAAATGTGGGAATACCCATCCATCAATTTGTTTGATAACACTCCTGGGGCCAAAGCTGACCGAGGAGATATTCGAAAAAATGCACAAACCATTGAACAAACTCTCGATTCGTTCGGTATTACTGCTCGAGTTGCCGAAATCAACGATAGTCCTTCAGTTACTCAATATGCTCTTGAAGTTGCCTTAGGTACAAAATTAGCTAAAATTATGAGCTTAAGCAACGATCTTGCTATGGCTTTAGCTGCTCCTGGTGGTATGATTCGTGTTGAAGCTCCAATTCCTGGACGAGCTTTAGTTGGTATTGAAGTCCCAAATCGTTCTCTCGAAGTTGTTCCTATCAGAAGAATGCTTGAATCTGAGGCTATGAAGAACGCTAAAAACAAAATTACTGTCCCATTAGGTTTAGATGTTGCCGGTAACCCCAAAGTCGCCGATATTGCCAAAATGCCTCACGTCCTTATCGCCGGTCAAACAGGATCTGGTAAATCTGTTTGTGTTAATTCATGGATCACTAGTATTCTCTTTCGAGCTTCACCTGATGAAGTTCGCATGATTATGGTCGACCCTAAACGAGTCGAACTTACTCCTTACAATGGTATTCCTCATCTTTTGATTCCAGTCATTGTTGAACCAGAAAAAGTTATTTCTGCTCTCAAATGGGCCGTGGGTGAAATGGAACGCCGCTACAAAACTTTTACTGAAGTTGGAGCAAAAAACATTGAAGCTTACAACAATCTCTCTGGTTTTCAGTCCATGCCATACATTGTTATTTTTATTGATGAATTAGCCGAAATCATGTTGTTCTCCCCGTCAGAAGTTGAAGACAATATTTGTCGCCTAGCCCAAATGGCTCGTGCTGTTGGTATTCATCTAGTTCTGGCCACTCAACGCCCATCTGTCAATGTCATTACTGGTTTAATCAAAGCTAATATTCCTACTCGTATGTCTTTTGCTGTTGCTTCAGTTACTGATTCTCGAGTTATTCTTGATTCTCCTGGAGCTGAAAAATTATTAGGTCGGGGAGATATGCTTTATATGCCTCCGGAATTAGCTAAACCTGTCCGGGTTCAAGGATGTTATGTTTCTGATAAAGAAATTAATGGTCTAATTGATTATTTGAAAGTTCAAAAAACTACCGAATACGATGAACAAATTCTTAATCAGCCTGTCAATGGTGGTCGATCATCAGCCAAAAATGCCCCATCCAATGGTGCTTCTCTCGAAGAAAAAGATCCTGTGTTTGATGATGCCGTAAAATTAGTTCAAGATTTAGGCAAAGCTTCGTCTTCATTAATGCAACGCCGTTTAAAACTTGGTTACGCTCGAGCTGCTCGAGTTCTCGATCAGTTAGAACAAGCCGGCATTGTTGGCCCGGCTAATGGTGCCAAACCAAGAGAAATTTTAATTGCTCACAACAGTCCTAGTGACAATAATCTCGAATAATTTTATTTATGTTTTACGCCTCTTCTTTACTCAAAAATACTCGTCTCGACAAAGAGTGGGATTTGTCTGACATCTCAAAAAAGATTAAAGTCCCGACAAAGTATTTAGAAGCTATAGAAAACGAGGAAATTGTTTGTTTCCCTCAAGAGCCTTATTGCTCTTTGATTATCAAAGATTATGCTGATTATCTCGGTCTTAATGGAACTGATGTTTTGGCTCTTTTCCGACGCGATTTTGAACAAAAATGCAAAACAAAAAATACTCAAAAAACAGGATTTTATTTTACTCCCAAATTTACTTTTACTATCTCTATTATTGCCATCGTTCTTCTGTTTTCTGTTTATCTAATTTCTGAGTATTATAAATTTCATCAACCACCAAAATTAAAAGTCAACTGGCCCCTTGAGGCAACCGTTTCTAGTTCTATCGTTGAGATCAATGGTATTACTGATCCAGAGTCAACCATTCGTATTAATGATGATTTAATCATAGTTGATAGTAATGGCCGATTTGAAAAAAAAGTTACCCTCAGTTCTGGTGAAAACAAAATTACAGTCGAATCAACTTCTCCCAACGATAAGGTAACAACTGAAGAAAAAGTAATCAATTCTTCCCTCTAAAAAAAATTAGTTTATACTAATTGTATGGATATTACACAAATAATCATTGTCGTTAGTTTGATATGTATTACTGGAATAATAGTTGCATCAGGGATTTGGTTAATCAAAGTTTTTAAAGAACTCAGAACCACCATTATTAAAACTAATGAAATTTTAGATGACACCCATCTTATAACTAGTTCTGTGGCTAAGCCAGTTTCTTCAGTTTCTGAATTTGTTATGGGTTTCAAAAACGGCTTTAGTTTTTTTAATAATTTGTTTGATAAAAAAGACAAAAAAGATGAATAATTGCGACTGTCAAAAATCAGACTGTAATTGTGGATCTAATTCTGGATTCATTTTTGGTCTAATTTGTGGCGCAATTATTGGTGCTGTTATTGCTGTTATTATCTACAAAAATAACAAAACTGAAGTTTTTCAAAAACTTCAAGACAAAATCAAATCCTTTTTTGAAGATTTCATTCCAAAATCAGAAACTCCTAATACTCCAAAACCCTCTCCAAAAAAAATAATTGTCAAATCATTACCTTCGAAAGTTTCTACTAATCCAGAAACCAAACCTGAAATCACTCCAATTTTTGTTAAACCAAAAAAATCCGTTCCCAAAACCTTCATCAAACCCAAGAAATAAATTTGTTTTAGTCAACCTCCCATTCGGCTGCTATAATCATCACTATGAAAGCACGCCAACTTAAGGATAAATTCATCAATTTTTTTGTTTCCCAACAACACGTTGAGATTCCTTCGGCCAGTGTTGTCCCCGAAAATGATCCCACCACTCTTTTTATCTCCGCTGGTATGCATCCACTTGTCCCTTTTCTTTTGGGTCAGCCTCATCCATTAGGTAAACGCCTAACGAATGTTCAAAAATGCGTTCGTACTGGTGATATTGATGAAGTTGGTGATAAATTTCATCATACATTTTTTGAAATGTTAGGTAACTGGAGTCTTGGTGATTATTTCAAAAATGAAATGATTCCTTGGAGTTTTGAACTCCTTACCAAACATCTCGACTACAAAATTGAACAAATACATGTTACTTGTTTTGCTGGAGACCAAGATGCTCCAAAAGATGTTGAATCTCATGATTTATGGCTTAAACAAGGCATTCCGGAAGAAAGAATTCATTATTTACCCAAAAAAGATAATTGGTGGGGACCTGCCAGTACTACTGGTCCTTGTGGTCCAGACACTGAAATATTCATTGATTTAAATCCTCAAGCCGGGCCAATTGATTTTGAAACTGGTTGCAAAACAGAACGAATTGTTGAAATCGGTAATGATGTTTTTATGCAATACAACAAGACAATTGATGGTAAATACGAACTACTTTCTCAAAAAAATGTTGATACTGGTTATGGTGTGGAACGCAATCTGGCTATCTGGAATGGTTTTACTGATGATTATTTAACTGATATTTGGCAACCAATTATTCAAAAAATTGAACAAATTTCTGGCAAAAAATATTCTGAAAATACTAAATCTATCCGTATTATTGCCGATCATATTCGCAGCGCTGTTTTTATTATTGCTGACGGAGTAGAACCTAGCAACAAAGAAGCTGGTTATGTTTTGCGTCGTCTTATCCGTCGTGCCGTTCGTCAAGGAAAAATCTTAAGTATTGAAACTAATTTTGTTTCTCAAATCGCCGACACTGTTTTAGATAATCAGGATAATTATGCTGGAATTTATCCTGAATTAAATGAAAATCGTGACAAAATTATTGCTGTTTTAGAAGGTGAAGAAAATAAATTCCGCAAGACATTAAATAATGGTCTTCGCGAAATCAACAAACTTATTGAACGCAATAAATCAGTTTCTGGCAAAGAAGCTTTTACTCTTTACGAAAGTTTTGGTTTCCCAGTTGAAATGATTCAAGAAGAACTCGAAAAAAATAATTTATCTCTTGATCTCAATGAATTTAACCAAGCCAAAGAAGATCATCAAAAACTTTCTCAAACTCTTTCTGCTGGAAAATTTAAATCCGGTTTAGCTGATAATTCGGAAATTATTACTAAATATCACACTGCCACTCATTTACTCCACCAAAGCCTACGAAAAATTTTAGGGGAACATGTTCAACAATCTGGTTCCAATATTACCTCCGAGAGATTACGCTTCGATTTTTCTCACAATGACAAATTAACCGAAGATCAGCTTAAACAAGTCGCTAATTTAGTTAACCAACAGATCCAATTAAATTTACCAGTCACCAAAGAAACCATTCCTTTTATTGAAGCCCAACGTCAAGGGGTAATCGCTTTTTTTGGTAGCAAATACCCTGAAGTTGTCAGTGTTTACACTATTGGTCCCAAAGA
>CAZNDF010000022.1:0-8312 GCA_964571775.1 uncultured Gammaproteobacteria bacterium
AATTACATTAAACCAAGAAGCTTTTTGATTTTGATAGCAAAAGCACCTTGGACAATTTGCTTACCTTTAAGTCGGCGAAGCTGTTTTTTACTTTTCTTGCGGCGTAAATGTCGATTAAAAGAAGACATGCGCATAACTTTGCCATTTTTAGTGACTTCAAATCGATTGGATACCGACTTTCTAATTTTTAGTTTTTTACTTTGTTTCTTCATTATTTGTAATTACCTTCTTTTTAGAAGGAGTAAAAGTAATCATTAATCTTTTTCCTATGAGTTTGGCTTCGCCTTCGGCGGTAGCAACTTCCTGTAGGTCGGATTTAAATTTGGTAACTAGATTGTGACCAAACTCCTGATGACTCATTTGACGACCTTGGAATTTTATACTTAATTTGATTTTATTTCCAGTAGCTAAAAATTTTTTGGCTTTATCAACTCGAACTTGGTAGTCATTTTGACCTATAAATGGAGTCATTTGAATTTCCTTTAGTTCGCCACCTTTAATCCCCTTCTTCTCTGATTGGAGTTTTTTAGCTTCTTGATATTTGAATTTAGAAAAACTAATTAGTTTAACAACCGGAGGAACAGCGTTGCCGTTTATTTCAATAAGATCTAGGCCGGTTTCTTGTGATTGACGGCGAGCTTCGTTGATATCAACAACACCAATTTGTTTACCCTGATCGTCTAAAAGACGAATAGTAGACGCATTAATATATTGGTTGATTTTGTAGAACTTGTGGTTGGTACTTTTGTTTTTAAAACTACTCAAGTGAAAATTAATTTTTAATTATTGATTATTTTATCAAATTTAAGGCCTTTTTTGTAATTTGATCTTTGATTTGAATAATAAAATCATCAAGTGGCATGATACCTAAATCTTGACCATCACGTTGACGGATAGAAATAGTTTGATTTTCAGCTTCGCGTCCACCAACAATGATCATATAAGGGATTTTTTCACCAGCAGCGTTGCGGATTTTATTCTGCATAGTTTCTGATTTATTGTCAATTTCAACTCTAATATTGTTTTCTTTTAGGGTCTTTTCGATTGACTGAGCATATTCTGTTTGTCCGTCAGTAATAGGAATAATTTTTACTTGAGTTGGAGATATCCAAGTTGGGAAAGCACCACCAAATTGTTCAATTAAAATCCCCATAAATCTTTCGAGAGATCCAGAAATAGCTCGGTGGATAACAACAGGGCGTTCTTTTTCACCTTGTTCATTGGTGAATGAAAGGTCGAACCTTTCGGGTAAATTGAAATCGCATTGGATCGTGGCTAATTGCCATTCACGTTTAAGGGCATCTTTGAACATAAAATCTAACTTTGGCCCATAAAAAGCGGCCTCATCAATGCCGATTCTGTAAGGTAAATTATTTTTGTCAGAGATAATTTTGAGAGCTGTCTGGGCTTTTTCCCAAATTTCGTCAGAACCCATATATTTGCCTTCTGGACCGCGAACAGAAAGACGAACCCAATAATCTTCCATCATACCGAAGGTGGTAAAAAATTCTTTGATAATAGAAACGATAGTGGAAATTTCTTGTTCGAGTTGAGAAACGCGACAGAATAAATGACCATCATCTTGAGTAATAGAACGGACTCGAGTAAGTCCGGAAAGTTCCCCAGTTTTTTCATCACGATAAACAGTGGCTGGTTCAAAATAACGAACTGGCATATCGCGATAGCTAAATTGATTATCGGCAAATATCTGCATGTGGTGAGGACAATTCATTGGTTTAAGAAAGAATTTCTCTTCTTTTCCTTGAACTCTAAAGAGATTGTCGCCAAACTTTTCAGCATGACCGGAAGTAATATAAAGATCTTCTTTGGCTAAATGAGGGGTCCACACTTGGGAATAACCTTTGTTTTGATGCAATTCCCAGAGATATTTTTCAAGCTCTTTTCTGATGATCATTCCGTTTGGCTGGAGTAAAGGCAAACCGGCACCAACTAACTTAGAGATAGTGAATAGTTTCAATTTTTGACCCAAAATACGGTGATCTCGCTTTTTAGCTTCTTCAATTAATGATAAGTGTTCTAAAAGTTCTTCTTTGGATTCGAAGGCAGTTCCATACACACGAGTAAGCATTTTATTTTTTTCATCGCCATGCCAATAAGCACCGGCAATAGAAAGTAATTTAAAAGCTTTGACTTTGCTGGTATAGCGAACATGAGGGCCAGCACAAAGATCGACAAACTCACCGATGGTGTAAGTGGTAATGATTTCTTCTCGATTAGTAATACTTTCAAGCCATTCCATTTTATAAGGATTATTGGCAAAAAGTTTTTTGGCACCGTCAAGTGATATTTCTTGCCTAATTATGGGTAAATTTTCTTTGACGATTTTTGCCATTTCGGTCTCGATGGCAGCAAAGTTGTCTTCACTGATTTTGAAATCATTTAAAGGTTCAAAATCGAAATAGAAGCCATCATCGGTAGCTGGACCCATGGCAGGTAAAAATTGATTTGGGAAAAGTCGATTCATAGCCAAAGTGAGGATATGTTCGGCTGAATGACGAAGATCGTGGAGGTCTATTGATTGATTGTTATTGTCTGACATTTTTATAAAGTTTTTTAAAGTGAACTACACTATTTTAGCAGGATTAATAAGGATTAGATGCCCAAACAGAGCGTAACAAATCGGCCCTTTTTGGGCTATTTAGTTGAACAAGAATCAAAATAGAAAAACGACTTCATGATTGGGTTGAGTATATCATAATTTAGCTTGGAAATTTAATATAAGGTAGAATTAAATATGACTTTTGGAAAAATTTGGTTGAAGAAAAATTTAATTAGTATTTTGGTGGGAATAGTGATGATTTTTGGGTTAGTTGTAAGAATGAAAAATTTCACTGTTTTGCCAATTGATGCCCATCCGATGAGGCAAACAGACACTGAATGTGTGGCTTATTTTTTGTATAGCGGCAAATCAACCTTTTTAAAACCAAAATCATGCTTGATGAGGCCGGTATCAAACGTTGATGGTTATTTCTTTTTGGAAATGCCATTTTATGAATCGTTAATTGCGCTTAGTTATAAAATTTTTGGGCCAGAGATTTGGGCGGCACGATTGGTTAACTTATTTTTGTATTTGATTGGGTCGTTGGCTTTGTTTGGGCTGTTTAAACGGTGGATGAATGGTTTAAGTGGTTTGTTTGGAGTAATAATTTTTAGTTTTATGCCGGGGAGTATCTTCTTTGTGGGGCATGCGATTCACCCGGATGTTATGGCAGTAAGTTTAATTTGGCTTTCTTTATATGGGGGGTGGCGATATAAGGAAAATGGTAAAAAAGTTTTTTTGATAACCTCTGGTTTGAGTTTGGGAATTAGTGTGGCTAGTCGACCTTTTGGGTTAATTTGTTTGCCACTTTTGGGATATTTTTTGTATTTACGAAAAAGTAAATGGAAAGACTATTTTTTATTATTGGTTTTGTCAGTAATTTTTTACGGTGGGTGGTATGGATGGACAAAGTTTTTAAAAGTGGATATGAGTTGGGAAAACTGGGTTCTTTATGGCCGAGAGAAGATAATGGATTTGGGAATTTTGAAAAATTTGATTTGGAAAAATATTGTGGGAGAGACTATGGGTAAAGCAGCAAGTGGGTTAGCAGGTTTGGGTTTACTGGTTGGACTATGGAAAAAAGATAAAAAAATGATTCCATTAATTTTGTGGATTTTTGGAGTGGTAGTGTATTGGCTAATGGTTCCAAATGGTAATTTAACCCATCAATATTACGCTGATGTCTATATGCCGTTATTGGTAATTTTGGCTGTGATGGGGGTTAATTTTATCTGGTCAAAAAATAAAATATTGGCAATACTAATTTTGCCAGTTTTATTTTATAACGGGGTTAGAACTAGTAATTATCATTTTTTGCCACAAATAGAATCAAAAATTGATATCGAAGTGGCTGAGGAAATAAAAAAATTAACAAACGAAGATGACAAGATAATTTATTTGGCGAGAAGCAATTCAGTCCCGTTATCATTGGCTCACCGACAAGGTTGGATGTTAGGAGAGTGGCCAACAGATGTGGCAGGACATATTTGGGCATTTATGGAGATGAGACATTTTGATTTTGACTATATAGTTGAACCAAAACATAAAATGGATTTAAAAACTGAAGATTGGGAAATAATTAAACAAAGTTATCCCCTAGTAAAAAATGGAGAAAAAATAAATCTTTGTAAACGTTAGATGGTACAAATATAACCTAATTCACCAAATTTTTCGAGTTTAACTATTGTTTATTTTTAAAAGAAAATCCGCAGTCAAAATATATAAAAACACAGTAAAGTGTCATTTAGTATTGTTTTGACTGCGGATGACGGTAAAAGAGAGTAGATTATCGGCCAAACCGATCTTCGATTTCGGAATCTATTAGCCTTTCGGCAGAAGGAATTCCTATGGAGGCAGCGAAGCTGATAGATATTAGGATAATCGGGATGGTGAGGAGGTAGAGAAGCAATAGAATTGTCGTGGGGTAATTATTCTTGGTCATTAAAGTTATCCCCTCTCTTTTGTATTACAAAGGTGCGATGGCGCGGTGCCATTTGTTTGTGTGGTGATTTTATCAGAAAAAACAGGAATCGGGTAATTTTTTTTGAGTGAGTCTAAGAGGACTCGGACCTCTGACCTCTTCGATGTCAACGAAGCGCTCTAACCAACTGAGCTATAGACTCGTAGAAACGATTATATCGTAAGACTTAAAAATATCCAAGAATTAGTTAGCAGAGCGGGAAGCACTATGTTCACTACTAAGTAAGTATTGTTCTCCCCCATTCTTGCTTTTGGCTTTATTCCAAAAAGCATTTTTACGGGATTTTTTGTGATTAAAATTTTCCAGCCAAACACAAGATTGGTCTACATTTTGGCGGAATTGAATAATTAAACTCTTGATTCTTTGTAAAAATGAGAGCTGATATTGGTTATCTTCGGCAATATTTTGGTCTGCTGATTGAATAATAGCTTGGTCTAAATTGTTGGTACTTTGGACAAGTTTTTTTATTTCAGTGCGAAGAGATTCAATCTCTCGATGGATTTCTTGGGTGTGATGATTAATAAAAATGGATTGTTCTTGTTGTGCTGGTTTAGCTAAAAATTCACGACTCCAATTGATATTAGTATGAGCTTCGCCAGATTTTAAGTTGAGACTTTGACCAGGGAAAATAGTTCCAGAGAGTCGGGGCTTCGAATTGGTAGGTAAAGAATCGGGAAAATCTTTGAAAATTTCGCTGTTCCCTTTTTTAATGGAATTTTTATTTTTTAGATTTTGTTTAAATCCAAAACTACCTGCCATAGTGGCCTATTTTAGCATGGAAAAGTTACTTTTTGAGGAACTCAAATACCTTTTGTTGGGTTAAAAGGTAGTAAATCATATTGATGTTTTGAGAAAGAGCTGGATTTTTAGTTAAAATATCCTTGACTTCTTCTTCAGAAACTTCTATTTTATTATCTTTGGCGATTTTACTGATAGTTAAGTTAATGGTCCATTCCTCAACAATTCTCTTTTTTAGACTTTCTTTATAACCATCCAAAGTTTGTTTTTGAGACTCTAAATACTGTTGAACAGTAATTCCGGCTTGATTAGCTTGATCAACTAAACCAGATAGATGAGATTGAAGATCGGACTCAACTAAAATTTCTGGTAAATCGACTTTGGCATTTTTAATAAGAGTTTGAACAATTTGATCCATCTTCTTATTTTCATCAGTAATAGTCTTGTCAGAACTTATTTTTTTAACTTCATCAAGGTATTTGTCTTTTAATTCGATTTCTGGAAGTTCACAACCAGTAATTTCGATTTGCCAATCGTGTTCAAAATCTGGACGTTCATTTTTGAATTTGATTTGAGGTTGGATAATTGGTTTCAAATCGTTGGCTTTGATGGCATCAGAGTAATAATGAGAAATTAAATGTGAAGCAACTTCTTCAAACATTTTTTCGAGAGAAATATTGGCTTCAACAACTTCTAAAGGAGCTTTACCCTTACGAAAACCCTTAGTTTCAAAGTTGTTTTGAAAAATATGGAGGTGTTCTTGATATTCCTTTTGAATCTCTTCTTTTTTGATTTCAAGATTGAGAGTAAAGGTTTTATCTTTGTTTTTTTGGATAGGTGAATTTTGTTTCATGGTAACGCTTATGATACCATGATATAAACATGGAGAAGGTGATAAGTCGTCTTAAAAAGATAATGGTTTCGTCATTTTTGCTGGTATTTGGGGTATTTTTGAGTTTTGGAGAATTGGTTTATTTAAGCGGGTCCAAAAAAGAAAAAGTTTTGGGAGTTTCGGTTGAAAATCAAATAATTAATTTGACTATAGGTGAAGCAGAAGAGGATAAAAATGAAATAAAAGTAAAAGAACAAGTAGCGAGTGATGATGCTAGACCAGTGATAATTAAAAAGTATTTGGAAAAATATAAGTCTCCATTAGCCCCTTATTCTGATTTGATCTATCAAATATCGACAGATTATGGTTTTGAGTATTATTGGATAGTGGCGATTGCTCAACAGGAATCAAATTTGTGTAAAAAGATTCCAGAGGGTTCTAATAATTGTTGGGGGTATGGAATTCATAAGCGAGGAACGTTAACTTTTGAAAACTATGAGTTAGCTATTAGGAGTTATGCTGAGTATCTAAAAAGAGAATATTTTGATAAAGGGTTAAACACCCCAGAATTGATTATGAAAAAATATTGTCCAAGTTCTAACGGTTCTTGGGCAAAAGGAGTTCAGCAATTTATTAATGAGATGGAGAATGGTGATTTTTAGTGTGTATATGATCTACATGTTGACATGTATATAATATTTTGATATATTACACATTAGATCCCGGGGTGGCTCCTCTAAAAGCATGCTCTGGGATTTTTTTTGGTCTCAAAACAAGCTACTTTTGATTAAAAGTAGCTTGTTTTTATTTTGGGGTTTAAATTAATAACGAATTGAGTTAAAATCAAGCCTATGGGAGTTATATCAACATCACAATTCAAACGAGGAATATATATTCTTTTTCAAGAAGAACCACACATGGTTGTGGATACTTCTTTTGTTAGTCCTGGCAAAGGATCAGCTTTTTATAGAACTAAGCTTAAAAATCTTTATACTGGCCGAGTGGTGGAATATACCTATAAATCCGGAGAAAAAGTGGAAGAAGTTATGGTAGAAACCAACGAAGCGGAATATTCTTATTTTGACGGGTCAAACTATGTTTTTATTGAACCAAGAAGTTTTGAACAATATTCGGTGCCAGTAGATATTGTTGGCGATGATAAGGTTTATTTAAAAGAAGGTTTGCTTTACAGAATAAAATTTTATGACGAGAAAGCAGTTGGTATTAGTTTGCCAAAAACTATCGCCTATACTGTAATTGAAGCCGAAAATTCGGTTAAAGGTGATACTGCAACTAACGCAACTAAATATGCAATTTTAGATACTGGTCTAAAAGTCTTGGTTCCATTATTTATTAAAACTGGTGAAGAAATTTTAGTGAATACTGAGACAGGGCAATACTTGTCTAGAAAAAATTAAGCTGTTTTTTGGTAGAATACACGGGTACATGTCCTCATAGCTCAGTTGGATAGAGCGCCTCCCTTCTAAGGAGGAGGTCGCAGGTTCGATCCCTGCTGAGGATACAAGCTGAAAACTTTGCGCCCATAGCTCAATGGATAGAGTACTAGTCTTCGGAACTAGTGATGAGGGTTCGATTCCCCCTGGGCGTACAAATTACTTATTACCCGGGATGATTTGTCGACAATCAGATTTTTTAAGTCCTTTTATTTCAATTATTTCTTTATGTAATTTAACTATCCTTTCTTCGATATCTTTGATTGTTTTGATCATTTCATCATCGTCGTCATCTTCGTTTATATCTTCGATATCGGCAGATATTTCTTGGACGTCAACTTGGATGTCGTCAATGTCTTTTTCAACACCAGCGATGGTTATTTTGGTTTTGTTAACACTCATTTGAATAAAGATCGATAAATATATGGCTTCTAAAGAGACAGCGGTGGTTAAGATTAATAATATTTGGTCGACGGAAAAATTAAACCATCTTAATAAGAAGATCCCAATAAAAATTAAGGTATGAACGATGATCGAAGTTGGTGTGCCTAACCAGATAGTCAGTTTTTCAGATATTTTTCCTAATTTTTCCATATCATCTCTTTTTTTCTAAAAAAATCTATAACTAGATTTTCTTCTATTTAATTAAATTTAGCAACAGGTGATAAAATATCATATCTTTCTAGGGTCTTTAGCTCAGTCGGTAGAGCGGTCGCCTCTTAAGCGATTGGTCGCGGGTTCGAATCC
>CAZNDF010000023.1:0-8167 GCA_964571775.1 uncultured Gammaproteobacteria bacterium
GACTCTCCCCTTCGGCTCTTAAAAAAAATGTATGTCGCAAAATTTTAGATTATAGAAACAAGTGTTATACTCTAATAAATTATGGCTGAGTTCAAACGTTCAAGATTAGATAGAAAAAATAATGAACAAGTAACAAAAAAGACGGTACTTTTGGGTTTGTTGACAGTTTTATTGACTATTTTAGTATTAGTTTTTGGGTTACCTTTGTTAATAAAATTCTCGATTCTTTTGGGAGAGGGAAAAAGTAAAACTAACAAAGAAACTGAAGAGAAAATATTACCTCCATTAGCTCCAAGATTAGTAATTCCTTATGAAGCAACTAATAGTAGTGAAATCAAAGTGAGTGGTTTTGCTGAAGCCAAAGTAACAGTCGAACTATATAAGGGTGAAGTATCAGTAGGAAAAACAGAGGTTAGTGAAAACGGTGATTTCATTTTTGATAAAGTTGCTTTGGATGATGGTGAAAATCATTTTAATGCAGTAGCTAGCACAGAAAAAGCTGGTAGCGGAGATGGTTCAAAAACAATTATCGTTACTTTTGATAAAACTTCGCCAGAATTACAATTAACAAATCCAAGTGAGGATAGTTTGAGTGTAGATTCTGCAGATTTTGATATTGTGGGAAAAACAGAAAAAGGATGTAGTGTGTCGATAAATAATAGAATCGCCACTGTAGATAGTGAGGGCAACTTTAAACTTAAATGGCAATTGAACACTGGCAAAAATGATTTGGAAATAACATCGACTGACTTGGCTGGTAATGTTTCCAAAAAGAAAATTTCGATTACTTATAGCCTTTAAAAAAGGATAAGTGATAGTAGTATCCAAGGGTATAAAAGTGAGTTAGCAAAGAGTGAGTGAAATAGAATCGCGATAACAAATGTTTTTTTTGTGAGATCTGACTTGAAATATAAATGATTAACTCCTAATAAAAAAAGACTTGTTCCAATAATTCCGGTAGTAGTAAGTAAGGTCATAATACTACCGTCAAATCCAGAATTGGCGTGAGAATTTTTATCTTTAATATCTCTAACAAAATTGAGGTTGTTGTAACCAAAACCAATAATTGGTGATTTTTTAAAAAGAGAAAAACCTTCTTTGTAGTTTTCGATTTTGGCAGTGATAGAGGAAGTTCTTTCAAGTTTTGTTCCCTCTCCAGGTTGACGTGGTAGGCAGAATATAGTGGTAGCTATTAGTAAAAAACTAATAATAAATATTTTTATATTTTTTTTACAAAAGGCGATAAAAGTAAAAGCCAATAAAAAAGATAGATAAGTGGACCGACTATAGGTAAGGGCTAAGGCAGTGTAAGTGGTTATTAGTAATGGAATTCGGTAAGTTATTTTGGTGTCTAGAAATAATTTAATAATAAAAAATAAATAAATCAGTCCAGTAAAAGTTGGATCAAAGAAAGTACTGACTAGACGGTATAAGTGTGGATCCCAATGATTGACGTTAAAATAAGTAAAATCTGGCCAAAAAATATATTGGATTAACCCGAAAATAATATTAGTGAAAATCGATATATAAAATATATTTTTTAACTTGTGGTTTATAGATAAAGGGAAGATTATGAGAGATAAAAGGCAGCTTAACCGAAAAAGGTAGAATAATGGTTTGATTGAGTTGATTTGGTATTTAAAAATAGTAAACAAGAGTAATATCCAGGCAAAAAATAGAAAAGCTACAAAAAACTTATTTTTAATTTTTAGTTGGTGATTTTTTATTTTAGTGAAAATGTTAAATAAAAATAGAAAAATAATTGCAATGTCGAGTAAAGGGAAAGAAACACCTATCAAATTAAGACGGAATATTTGGCCTATGAAGAAGGAAAAAAAAGTGAAGATTAAGATTGCTGTTTGTATAAATGCCATAGTTTCGCTTTATTTAGAAAAACATGAAAACTCATACAGATAGACATCATAATGCCGCCAGTGCCGTCTAAAAAACCTAAACGAAGAAAGTAGTTTTGAATAAATTTACCGACAGGAAAAAGAACTACCTGGAAAATATTTGTATGGACCCCTTGATCAAATAATTCATGAGATCTAATGTCAGTATAAAAATTAATCTTTTGAACAAAAGACTTGATTGTTTGGTGGGAGTAGTGAGAGATAATTAGGTCTGTATGTTTTGTATTTTTTTTAGTTTTCCAGATTTCATGAACTTGACCGACAAACTTTCCATAATTTTTATTGAATAGTCGGGTGAAGTTTAAAGAAGCGTTTTCGCCATGTTTTAATGTTTGTTTGAGAAAAATATCTTGTCTTTTAAAAGAATAAGATTTATATAGATGTTTATCGAAATGATTTAAAAATCGGACTAATTTTTTTGTTGGTCGTTCGTCAGCATCGAGCCAAAAGATCCAATTATACTTACATTGAGAGATAGCGAAATTGCGTTGTGAGGCAAAATCATTATTCAGACTGTGGTTAAAAACTTTTACTATTCTGTTTTTTGAAGCAAGGGTTTTTGCTACAACTGTAGTATCGTCAGTGGAATTATCATCAATAATAATAACCTCTTTAATTGATTTACAGATTTTTAGCCAGTCAAAATTTTTTTCCAAATTTTTGGATTCGTTTTTAGTGAGAAGGATAAGGGAGATATTGGGATTGTTAGGCTTCTGAGTCATGTTTGATGAAATGATATATATTGAGAATCACTTTTTCTATATTAAATACAGATATAAGTATTATAGCCTTAAACCAACTTAAATTCTTATAAAAGAATATTTCTCTTGATTTATACCAGCTTTTTAAATCTGTTTTGTATTTATTTTTACTACTAAATCCTCCTATATGAAAAATATGAGATCTTGGATCGAAAATTACTTTATATCCCTCCTTGTTGATTTTTATGCCAAAATCAACGTCTTCCATATATAAAAAATATTTTTTATCAAAAAGATTATTTTTGTTGTTTATTTTTTTTCTTATGATTATATATGCTCCGCATAAAGAACTTACTTTGATTGGTTTAAGTATTTTTCTTGAGCTTTCTACCCAAAATAATTTTGAATACTTATTTTCGGGAAAAATTTTTTTTAAATTTGTAAACTCAAATATACCTGTTAAAAAAGATGGTTTTCTATTTGCTGTATATAGAATATTGTGGTTTATGTCATAAATTTTTCCACCAATAGCACCTATTTTTTCGTCATCTTTAATTAAATTTAAACTTTTAATTATTGATCTGTCTGATAAAAAAGTATCTGGATTGATTAGTAGAACAAAATCTGTTTTTGATTTTTTTATCCCTTGGTTAACAGCTCTTGCAAAGCCGTAGTTTTTTTTATTAATGATTAATTTTATTTTTTTTGATATTTTTTGTATTTTATCTTTGTCCAAAAAAGATGAATTATTATCAATAATAATAATTTCTTTTATAAGATCATTAATAAGTTTAAGAGATGACAAAAGTTTAATAATCGTCTCCTCTGAGTTATATGTAACAGTTACTACTGTGAGGATTTTTGTTGTTGACATTACCTGTTTTTACGTATTAATTTAATTAATGTTTAAAAAAATAATTTTAAGTTTTTTTGTTTTTGTAATTTTACCATTCGGAATTATTAGACATGCTTTTGCATCTGATATTTTGACTGATAATTTTATTAATTTAGAAAAGTGGACATTAATTAATAACGGTTATCAAGACAGTTGGTTTGTAGATGGTGGTTTTTTAACAGGAACCGTTCCAAAAAAAGGGTCTTCTTTTTTAATTTCGAAAAAAGAGGATTTTTGTAACGAATTTACTGTTTCATATAAAGCAATGAATACAGTTGGTATTGATCAAGAACTTATGTTTGGGATATCCCCTGATAGGAGTAGTTATTTTGTCTTGAATACAAGGTTTCCTGAGCCAAAATGGCATGATTCGGAAACGAATCAAGTCGTTTTATGGAAGTACTCGAATGGTCGTTATACAGAGCTCCTAAGAGAATCGATTAGTTCTTTTATTTTACAAAAAGATGTTATGTATAATTTTTATTTAGTTTTAGATTCTAATGAAATTAAATTTTACATTGACCAGAATTTAGTTTTGAATTTTATTAACAATGAGAATATTTGTGGCTCTTTAGGTTTTTGGAATTGGGGCGGTGAATATGGTTTGGGTGTAAGTAATAAATACAGTAATTTTATTGTTTCAAAAGAAGTGACATCCCCTACTCCTACTATTGATATAACACCAACACCGATTCCGGAGGAGAAACATAAAAAGATTTTTATTTTGCCTGGGTTGGGTGCTAGTTGGAGTTCTGAGGCTATTGTTTATGGAAAACAGGTTGGTGATAATGATTGGAAAATGACACCTTTTGTTAATAATTATGATGGCTTAATTGAATTGTTAAAAAACAATGGATTAGAAGAAAATAAAGATTTTTTTGTGTGGAATTATGATTGGAGAAAATCAATGTCAGATATTGAAAATAAGTTTAATGATTTTGTGAATAGTAAAAACTTAGATAATGACGATGAGGTGTATTTAATTGGTCATAGTTTGGGTGGAGTTGTAGCTAGATTGTGGTCGCAGACTAACTTGGATAAATTTACTATTAAAGAAGTGATTGCTTTAGGATCGCCTCATTTGGGATCGTTAAATAGCTATAGTGTTTGGAATGGTGGTGAAGTTTTAAAAATGGATGGGTTGAGTTCGGTTGCTTTTCAGATTTTGCTTGGTTTGCAAAATAAAGGGTTTGCAATAACTGATATTAATAAAATTAGATCATTTGCACCGGTATTAAAAGATTTATTGCCAACTTTTGATTATGTTTCCAAGTCAGGGAAAACAATTCCGTGGCGTAATCTGGAAAGCAAAAATGATTATTTAAACGGTAAGAATCAGAGTATTTCTAGTTTGGTTCCAAAACTTAGTTTATCTGTTGGAACAGGTATATCTACTCCAAATATTTTAAAGCTTGGGAGCAGATCTGTTTTTGATAAAACTCTGGGTTTGTGGCCAGACGGAGAATTATTAAGCTACGTTAGCTCAAATGGGGATGGGACTGTTTTAAAAAATAGTGCTAATTTGGGTCAATCCAGTTTTTATGAAGTTGCTTCTGATCATGGAGAAATTACCAACAAGTCGATTAATTTAATTGCTGACAAACTGGGACTTGCTAACAAAAATATTAATTTTAATTATCAAGATAATTTTTCTGATAGTTTAGTGGTTTTTGTGGGATCTCCGGCTAAAGCAACCTTAAAATGTGGTAATGAAACTTTTGAAGAGAAAGATGGTTTTGTGTTGGTTAAAAACAGAAATTATCAAGACTGTGACTTGTCGTTGTCACCAACCGATAATGGAACAGTCCATTTGGTGACAGGGAATACAAAAGATAACCAATGGCAGTATTTTGAGAAAGAAGTTCGAATTGGTTTTAATGAGAATTTGGAAATTAATTTTATCGATGGTGAAATAACTGATGACAAAAGCAACGCTGATTTTTTGAAAAAACAAATTGAAGCTGATTTAAAAAAAATTTCTTTATCAAAAGGAGTGAAATCTCTTGATAAAAATGAACTAACAAAAGTGGCTCTTTATGTTTTTGAATACAGAGCAAAAAATAATGAAAGAATAATAACTCAAAGAATTTTGGATAATCTGTTTTATTTAGCGGCGATTGTTGGCCCAGATAAAAATAAAGAAAATTATAAAACATTAAGTAGTTATGTTAATTTAATGGAAGATACCCTTAACTTCAAATCTAAAAGAAAAACAATCTCAAAAAATTCTGTTCTGAGTTTGGTTCAACTTCAAACATTAGAAAACAGAGTGAAAGAAATGGTTAAAGAGAAATCTTATCCGAGTTACTCAATGGTTTTAGTTTTGTCTGGTGGGTACGGAGTGGAAATTTTGAAATAAATTATTTACAGTTTATCTATTTCTTTCAAAAGTTCTTCTAGAATTTGGTCTTCAGGAATTGTTTTTAAAATTTGACCTTTTTTGAAAATTACTCCTTGGTGGTGGCCACCAGCAACTCCGATGTCGGCTTCTTTGGCTTCACCTGGACCATTAACAACACACCCCATAACAGCAACAGTGATTGGTTTATCTACTCCAAGGAGGGCTTTTTCAACTTTATTAGCAAGGCCAATGAGATCAATTTCGGTACGACCACAAGTAGGGCAAGAAATTAAGTTAACTCCCCTATCTCGAAGTTTGAGAGACTTAAGAATTTCCCAACCAACACGGACTTCTTCGATAGGATCACCGGTTAATGAAACTCTGATAGTATCTCCTAAACCTTCAAAGAGCATAATACCTAATCCAACAGAGCTTTTGATGGTGCCAATATTAAGAGTTCCAGCTTCGGTGATACCTAAATGAAGTGGATAATCGACTTTTTGAGAAAGCAAACGATAGGCTTCAACAGTGCGTTGGATATCAGAAGCTTTAAGAGAGATGATAATATTGTGGAAATTTAATTTTTCTAAAATTTGAATGTGTTTAAGAGCACTTTCAACCATAGCTTGGGCAGTTCGACCATATTTTTCTTCTGCCTCTTTTTCGAGAGATCCAGTGTTAATTCCAATACGAATTGGAATATTTTTATCTTTACAGGCATCAACTACTTTTTTGACATTTTCCATTGAACCAATATTCCCTGGATTTATACGAACTTTATCGACCCCATTCTTGATTGATTCTAAAGCGAGCTTGTAATCGAAATGAATATCAGCGACTAACGGAATATGGATACCTTTTTTGATATCTTTAATGGCTTTAGCAGCAACCATGTCAGGTACAGCAACGCGAATAATTTCACAGCCAGCATTTTCTAAATCTAAAATTTGTTTGATGGTAGCAGCAGCATTTCTAGTGTCGGTATTACACATAGATTGAACACGAATAGGATTTTCTCCACCGATTTTTAAATTGCCGATTTGAACTACTCTGGTTTTATTCATTTTTATTAAATTAAGCACTAATATGTAATTAGTCGTTGATTTTAGTTTTTTCCTTTGGGTGGTCGCTACAGGACTCGGACCTGTGACAACCGCAATGTGAATGCGGTGCTCTACCAACTGAGCTAAGCGACCTAGTATTTTGTAATTATATCAGCTAGAATTTGAAGTATGAAAAATAAGTATCAGAGCCAGGCCGGCTTCAGTTTGGGAAATTTTCTTTTGGAATTTATTCAATCTATTGTTTTGGCATTGTCAGTATTTGTTTTGTTGTATTTGTTTGTGGCTCAACCAAATGAGGTTAAAGGAAGTTCTATGTACCCAAATTTTAAAGATAAAGAATATTTATTAACAGAAAAATTGAGCTATCAATTTGGTGAACCTAAACGGGGTGATGTAGTTATTTTTAAAGCACCTGCAAGTGAACCATGTGCAGCTGATGAATGTGAATATATTAAGAGAGTAATCGGTATTCCTGGTGATGAAGTAATGGTTAAAGAGGGTGATGTTTATTTAAACGGAGAAAAACTAGATCAATCATTCTTACCAGAAATGGTTTATAGTTCTCCAGGTGATTATATGGAAGAAGGTGTGGAAAAGACGGTACCAGAGGGACAATATTTGTGTTTTGGTGACAATCGACCTAATTCGAGAGATGGAAGAGAATTTGGTCCAATTGATAGAGATTTAATTATTGGTAAAGCCTTTTTGAAATATTGGCCATTAAATTCAGTTGGATTAATTCCAAAAGTTAGTTTCTAATTGTTTAAATTACCTAACTCTTTTTTACAAATTTGTTTATAGAGTTCTTGTAAGTTTTGAAAACGCTGATCAATAGTTCCCTTGAACTGAAAAGTAACTTGGGTGATAACGTTTGTTTGAGTAATTTTGACATTAGTAGTCCGATCATCAAAAGTATTTTTCATATCAGAGCTAATATTGTCCAGACGTGATTTTAAAAATTGGGGTAAATTTTCCTTGGTAATTGGTACTGTACCTTCTTCGATTTTCTTTTTCATGCGGCGAGCAATGTCTTCGGCTCGGCGAACTGAAGCTTTTTCTTTCAGAACAATTTTGTATGCTTCAATAGTTAGTCTGGTATCCCCTATACTGGATAAAGCACGAGCATGGCCTTCACTTATCAATCCAGACAATAAACCATCTTTTAGGGCATCTGGTAGAGTCAGAAGTTTAAGACAGTTGATGACGTAAGGAACGCTTTTACTAACTTTCTTGGCGATTTGATGGTTATCAAA
>CAZNDF010000024.1:0-7982 GCA_964571775.1 uncultured Gammaproteobacteria bacterium
GAGAAAAGTTTTTGGAGAAATTGAAAGAAAAAACTAGGGTAGTGCCAGTAAACTTTGAATACGTGGATCAAGAGACAAGGGAAATTAGATACTAGATCTTGGATGCTAGATTCTAGAATAAAAAAATAAAGAAACATTTTTATAAAAGCTTGAAGGAAGACATGAAGGCTTCACATTCGGTTTTTAGGGAAGCAACGCCATTATGGACACATTGAAGAGTGTAGTTTTTGTCACTAGACTGAATATCAACAATAGTTTGAGCGGCGATGTCGTAACGGAAAGTTGGTTGGCCAGCGATCAAGAAAGATTGACTAAATTGACGATCAGGATGGACCCAAGACCAGACACCACTAGAACTGACATGAATAGCAAAATTTCCTGAGGTGGAAGAGAAGGTATAACGATTACCACTAGATTCAGCATCTTGGTAAAGTTTGCGTTTGGCAGAGTAAGCAACAGAAAAACCATCAGTAGCGCTGCTGTAATCAAGGATTGATGACGAAACTAAAGAAGAAGTTGGACTAGCAGTAGGCGTTTTGGTAATAACTTTGGTAGGAGTGATAGTCTTGGCAGGAGTAGTGGTTTTGGTGGGAGTAATGGTGGTTTTGGCAGTAGAAGTAGCGATAGGTGTAATAGTAGTAGAAGAGTTTGATGCTTCGGGAATTTTTGCCTCATCTTGGGGAGAATCGGTAGGGATAAGTTCGATTTTTGGGATGGTGGTGGAATTATAAGCAACAGTATCTTGGGTTTGATATGTCTGAAAGAGGAAATATCCGCCAATTGCTGATAAAATCACCAAGATTATAGTTAAAATTAAATAAGTACTATTTTTAGTTTCCATAGATTTATAGTTTAATAATACATATTAATGAAAATATTGGCAATAGAGACCAGTTGTGACGACACTTGTGCCGCAGTTTTGGATAATGACAGAGTCTTGTCAAACATAATCTCATCCCAAACTGACTTGCATGCCAAATGGGGCGGAGTGGTACCGGATATTGCTAAGCGAGCACACCAGGAAAGAATTGATGCAGTAATAGCGGAAGCAATTTTAAGATCTCAGATCTCAGATCTCAGATCTCAGAAAAAATTAAAACAAGGAAAAATAGAAGAAATAATTTCACGAGGGATGAAAGAAATTGATATGATTGGAGTGACATTGGGGTCGGGTTTGGCAATTGCTTTGGGGATAGGAGTAAATAAAGCCAAGGAACTAGCGATAAAATATAACAAAAAGTTGGTAGCAGTAAACCATATTGAAGGACATATTTTGGCGAATTTAGTGAAAAATAAAAACAGGAAACCGGAAAGAAAATTAGAATTCCCGGCTTTGGCGTTAACAGCTTCCGGTGGACATACTAAATTAATTTTGATGAAAGAAATTGGAAAATATGAAGTCGTTGGGGAAACATTGGATGATGCTGCCGGAGAAGCTTTGGATAAGGCGGCAAAAATGTTGGGGTTGGGTTATCCAGGTGGTCCAATTATGGAAAGATTGGCAAAAACAGGTGATATAAATTTTTTAGAACTTCCCCACCCTTTGGCTGATAAAAAAATATTGGATTATAGTTTTTCCGGACTTAAGACTAGCTTTTATTACAAGGTAAAAGATTGGCCAAAAGAAAAGGTTTATCAAAATTTAAATAATTTGGCGGCGACTTTTCAAAATGCAGTGTTTGAAACTCTGTTGAGAAAATACAAATTGGCAACAGAAAAATATCAACCAAAAACATTATTAGCCAGCGGTGGAGTGTTGGCAAATTTGGAGTTAAGAAAAAGATTAAGAAAACTAGCTAAGGAAGTAAACTTGCCAATTTTTATGCCAGTTCATAAAAATTTGAATACAGATAACGCAGCAATGATTGGAGTTGTCGCCTACTATAAAGCTTTGAAAGGAGAATTTGTAGAAGAAATCGAAACCTTAGACAGAGACCCAAGAATGAAGATTGATAATTAATTAGCTGGGCCACGACGATAGACAGCTGCCCAAGGGACAAAATTGGATTGGAAAGTTTTTTGATGAATAACCTTACCGTCTTTGTCGGTGACGGTCCAATCGAAGGCAGTTTTTAGACCAGGAACAGCATGTTCATCTTGGACAGTTTTACCTATTGGGAGAGTGGGGTCATCAATCCAAACTGCAGGGGGAGCCGGAGTGGCATCCCATTGTCGATAATTATTGATTTCAACTTTGCGACCATCAGAAGTACCATAAATTTCATAAGTTAAACGGCGATTTTCCATATCTAAAACACTTTGGATAAGAACGTAATGACCAGTGTCGTTAACAAATTTAAGATCAGGACTAGGGATAAAAACAGTAGCATCAAACCCTGGTTTACTATCTTCTTCGTAATAGCTAACTCGGTAGGCATGGGCTTTACGTTCGGTAATGTCTAAGCCAGCATTTAAAATAGCTCTAAAGAAAGTGGTGGAAACTTGGCAAACTCCCCCACCAACATCTAATTCGGTTTTGCCAGCACGAATAATGTAGGCTTTGGCATAGCCAGCTTCGAGAGTGACTTCACCAAGGGATTTAACAAAGGAAAAAGTTTCATTGGGGGCGACTAAAAGACGATTGATAATTGAGGAACCTTTGGCAATATTAATATTTCTAGTGGCACTGGAATGTTTGAAAGTAGAAGTACCACTACCAATAAGTTCTTTGATACCAAGATCGTTGACATCACTATTATTAATCTTTGGAGGAATAGATTCGTAAGAAAGATTGAATTCAGTTTTGGAATCAGAGGAATTCTCTAGTTTAGAAAAAGCAGTGATAATTTCTTGGGAAAGTTTGTCGGGGTCAATGCCAACGCCGTTTTTGGCTGACTGGAATTCAAGAACTTTACCGTTTTCAAATTTAAAAACAGCATCAATTGGGTCGTGTTGAAGACTTTTGGATAAATTTTGAGAATAGGTGGCAATTTTTTCTGTTTGGAAGCCATTATTGAAATCAAGCCAAGAAATAAGAGTGAGATCGTCAACAACAACTTTGTCAGAAGAAGTAATAAGAGTAATAGATTTACCAATTAATTTTTGGGCCCGAGAAATAGTCTGGTTGATTTGGTCATTGTTGGGAATGGAGCCAACTAAATTGGTTTTGATAGAAATTGATTCATTGAATTTACCTAAACTTAGGTTGGAAACGATTTGTTCTTGGAGTTGCTGTTGATCGATAACCACACCGATAGAACCGGTAGTAGTAGAGATAAGTTTGTTTTTGACAACTAATTCAGTAGGAACAAAAGGACGGTTGAGTTGAGAGGAAATAGTTTCAATGGCTTTGGTTAATTGATCGGTATCGTAAGAAATAATTAGATTGAAATCTTTTTTGTTGAAAAAGTATTTGACGTAATTGACAATACCTTCATCAAGACGACGGTAAAGAATATTACCAGCAGTACGATTGGTGTCGATAGTGGCAGAGACGGAGGCAGTAGAAATAGTGAATTTTTGGTCGTTTAACTCGAGATTTACCTGCTCTGGAAGAACAAAGTTTTGGTCGATTCTAGAAATGATTTCGGAACGAGACAAATAAGAGTAATCTTGACCCAACAAACGAGTATTGCTGCCGCTTTTGTTGTAATTAAGAATTAGCGGAGCGAAAAGAAAAAGGACAGGAATGATAGTGATTAAAAAAGCGATAAATAAATTATTTAAATGAGTTTTCATTTTTATTGACGGCGATCCATTGCCTGATTGGCAAGTTCATCCGCTAATTTGTTAAAATCACGGCGAACATCAGTAAACTTGGCGGGTAAATTTATTTGTAATAAAAGCTGTTGTGCATGAGAAAAAAGAGGTAAAAGGGTTGGGGCTTTGACTTTGTAGATACCTTGAAACTGACGAATCATCAACTGAGAATCAGCAAAAAAATTGAGTTGAGTTATTTGATAGACAGACTGATTTTTTTTGACCCACTCAAGAGCGGCAATAATGCCGGAGTATTCAGCTTCATTGTTGGTTTTGATACCTAAAAATTTTGATTCTTGATAAATTAGTGTTTTTTGATCGTCATAAATAACCAGACCATAGCCAGAAATTCCTGGATTACCCCGAGAACCGCCGTCAGTATAAATATTTACTTCCATATAGAAATGATAACAGGAAATTAGTTGATAATAATTACTAATTAGTAAACAAACTTCACTAGTAATACTCTTTGTTTTTTTTGGTAACTGGCAATAGATTAGACTGATTTTGTAAAAATTAGCAGTGGTAACCGAAGGTTGGTTTGGGGTATGATATAGATGTGAACTTAGATGAAATTAAATCACCACTTCCGCCAAGAAAAATAAATAAAGAAGTTCCTTTTGATCCAGAGGAATCGAGTATTCCAGAAATACCGGAGAATAGACTTAATCCGACACTAGAACCTGCCGTCACAACAACATCAACTCCAACAACTGAAAACAAACCAAAGGGTTTGGGTAAATGGTGGAAAATAGGAATAATTGGAGTAAGTATTTTGATTTTGGGGATAACTTTGGCGTTGACTGTGTTTAAGAAAGAAAAGAAGGAAGATGTAACTTTGAATTACTGGGGTTTATGGGAAGATTCAACTATTATGAATGGGGTTATTAGTGATTTTGAAGCAAAAAATCCAGGAATAAAAATAAATTATAAGAGAAGCCAAAGAAGTGATTATAGAACGAGATTGGCGGCAAAATTAGCTAAAACTGGTAGTGGAAGTGATGATGTAGATATTTTTAGATTTCACAACACTTGGGTACCGATGTTAAGAGAGTTCCTCCAACCAGTACCATCAGAGACAGCAAATACTATTGGATTGGAGAGTGATTTTTTGGATGTATATAAAAGTGATTTGAAGGAAAGTAGTAAATGGCTGTCAGTACCAATAATGTATGATGGTTTGGCTTTGTTTTATAATAAAGACCTGTTGGATGCGGCTAAAATTCCAGTACCGAACGACTGGTGGGAGTTGAGAGAAGCAGCAATTAAGCTGACAGTAAAAGACGAAAATGACAAAATAAATGTGGCGGGGGTGAGTTTGGGTTTGGCTAACAGCAATGTGGATCATTGGAGTGATATAGTGGGATTAATGATGAAACAAAACGGGATTGATTTGAGTAGAAATTTGGCAACATCGGAGAAAAACTTGGAAGATGTATTGAAGTTTTATGCATCATTTTCAAAATCATCGGAAAAAGTTTGGGACGAAAGTTTACCTAATTCAACTAATTTGTTTGCGGCAGGAAAATTAGCCTTTTACTTTGGACCATCATGGAGAGTGTTTGATTTGGAGAATTTAAATAAAGACTTGAAATATGGAATAACAACAGTGCCACAATTACCAACACTGGGGGGAATTACTAGTGGTGATGATACTGAATTGACAGATATTCATTGGGCGAGTTATTGGACTGAGGGAGTTAATAAAAAGAGCCAACATCAAGAAGAGGCTTGGAAGTTTTTGGAGTATTTGAGTTCTAAAGAAGTGTTGGAAAAATTATATACGGCTCAATCTCAGATAAGAAGTTTTGGAGAGATTTATCCAAGAAAAAGTATGACCGATAAGTTGAAAGATAACCTTAAGGTGTGGCCATTTTTATCAGTAGCAAACAAGGCTAGTAGCTGGTATTTAGCTTCGGAAACCGGCGATGATGGAGTTAATAGCGAAATGCAAAAATATTTTACTGATGGGATAAACGGAGTATCTAAGGAAGGCAGTACGACAGAAACGATGGCAGCGTTGAAAAGTGGAATTAGTCAGCTGCAACAAAAATATAGTTTGAAGAAGTAAGTTAGATCTTGGATAATAGATCTTAGATGTCAGGAAGACATATAGACAATACAGATGTCAGGGAGGCAGAGAAGAAAAAATTTTGATAAGATAACTTATGATAGCGGTGAATTTTAAAATATATGAAAATACTTTTGGAGACGGGGCAATAGAATTGGCAAAAATATGTAAAAAGGTGGCAGAAAAAACTAAAGTCAAAATCATTCCGGTAGTATCGGCTTTGGATGCAATTAGAATCAAAAAAGAACTAGGAATAGAAGTATGGATCCAAAATACAGATGAAGTGTTTGAAGGAGCAAAGTCAGGTTCAATTTCACCGATTCAAGCCAAGAATGCTGGAGTTGATGGGACACTACTAAATCATTCAGAATGCAGAAAAAAACCAGGAACAATTAAGAAAATGTTAAAGGCTTGGCCAAAAGATTTTAAAGTGACGCTGTGTTTGAGTAGTTTGGGACAAGTAGAAAAATGGGCAAAAAATACAGAACCTGATTTTATTGCTTATGAACCTAAAAATTTGATTGGGAGTAAAGATAAGTCGGTGGCAACAGAAAAACCTGAAGTGATTAAAAAAATTGTTGAAGCCTATCCAAAAACTCCAGTATTAGTGGGGGCAGGAATTCATTCACCTAAAGATGTAGAGGTATCGTTGAAGCTGGGAGCTAAGGGAATTTTGATATCTTCTTATATAGTTAAGAATACTAATCCGGAAGAAAAATTGATGGAATTGGCGAAATGTTTTTAGACATACACTCTATATCTTGATATAATCTATCCACATATGGCATCAATAGATAACTTGTTAGTCTCTCTTTTGGTTGACGAAGTAGTCGGCGGTTTTATAGTCACAATTCCACCAGGTCACGTTGGTTGTATTTATAGTATCTTTAGAGGAGTTTTGAAAAATGTTTGGTATCCAGGAATGCATTTTAAAGTACCAATTATTCACAGAGTAAAGCTTTTTAATGCTCAATTGATTGAATATACAGTGGCTAAGGATGTGGTTTTGAAAGACAACAAAGAAATCATGGGTGATGAAGTGATTAACGCAGTGACTTCGGATAACAAATTTGTGGCAGTTGAAGCAACAATTTTAATTAAATTGGATACGGAAAGATTGCCAGAAATTTGGCAAAATATTGGAGAAAATTTTGTTTCAAAAGTGGTCAGACCAGTAACTAGAAGTCGAATTAGAAAAGTATTGACTAATCACACATTAGTGAAGGCATTGTCGACTGATCGAAGTATTATCGAAGAAGAAGTGGCGGCTGAATTGAGAGAATCATTGGCAGGACATGGGCTTGATGTAGAGAATTTTTATTTAAGTTCACTAACACCAATTGAGGGATGGCAAATAACTGATGGTGATTTACCAAGAATTGAAATGAATCAGTCGGTTCAACCAAAGACGGCTGAACAAATTAAGAGTGAAAGATTGTTTACTAACCCGCAAGAGTTAAGTACCAACAACGATTTAGGCCAACGCATTTAAGAGAATTAAGAGCGGAATTGAGGGTAGAAAAACTGCTGGCAACATCATCAAAAATAATAAGGTTTTGAGGGATAGGAATAATGGGGGTAAAAGCATTTTTGGTATTTTTCTGACGTTGCTGATGATTTTTGAGATGGGATTGAGTAAAAGTATGGCGATGACGATAAATAATTTGGTTAGAGAAATTTAAACTTAATTTTTGGGAAATTTTTTGAGCGATAATTTCGGATTGGTTGAAACCCCGCCAATTAAACCGATATTTATGAAGAGGTATAGGAGTCAGAATAAAATTGTTTTGTTGCCAATAAGCCAACAAATGAGGGTATTGAGTAATTATTTTTTGGGAGAAAATATCACTTAATTCTTCGGTCAAGTCAGTGACAAAATCAAATTTTAGGGACTGGATGGAGCGACGAATAAGGCTGTGATAGCGAAAAAGGCTGAGACTCCCCTCTTTTGGGGACGAAGAAAAGTGTTGGGGTTGATGATAGGTAATTTTTGATAAACATTTAGGGCAAAAATAATAACCAACATAACCACAACCAAAACAAGTTTTGGGGAAGAGAAGATTAAGAACAAGAGGCACTTTGGTTAGTTATTAATTAATGATTAAGAATTAATAATTAATAGTAAACCAGGAGTGCGTCATTGCGAGGAGCTATTTTTAATAGCGACGTGGCAATCACAACGAGATTGCTTCGCTGACGCTCGCAATGACGT
>CAZNDF010000025.1:0-7724 GCA_964571775.1 uncultured Gammaproteobacteria bacterium
TGATAACGAAGTTTATCAAAATTCATAGTTTCACCAATTCCCATACCTAAGGCAATAATCAAATCTTTTAGTTTGTCTGAACCAACGACTTTATCAATACGCATACCTTCGGTATTGAGAGCTTTACCCCAAAGAGGCAAAATGGCTTGAAACTTTCGGTCTCTTCCCTGCTTGGCACTACCACCTGCAGAGTCTCCTTCAACAATATAGATTTCAGATTCAGCAGGATCTTTTGATTGACAATCAGCCAATTTTCCTGGTAAGCCAAGAGATTCAAATGCACCTTTGCGCATGATAGCGTCTTTGGCAGCTCTGGCAGCTTTACGAATTTGGATGGCCAGAATGGATTTTCCGACAATAGATTTAGCAACATCAGGGTGCTCTTCAAAATAGACTTCGAGTTCTTCTTTGACGATTTTGGAAACAATCGGCTGAACTTCACTATTGCCGAGCTTGCCTTTGGTTTGACCTTCGAATTGAAGATCTTTTGAACCCATCTTGATAGAGACAACAGCAGTTAAACCTTCGCGAACATCGTCTCCAGTAATAGCATCGTCTTTGGACTTCATCATCTCTTTTTTGGCAGCGTAATCTTTGATGACCTTGGTGAGCCCAGTTTTAAAACCAGTTAAATGAGTCCCCCCTTCGTGAGTATTGATAATATTGACAAAAGATGGAGTATTTTCTTGGAAAGTATCATTATACTGAATGGCAACTTCGACATTAATCCCCTCTTCTTCTCGTTTGAGTAAAATTGGTTCATGAACGACAACTTTGTTTTTATTTAATTCACGAAGTAATGATAAAATTCCACCTTCAAAATAGTAATGATGTTGAGTTTTGTTTCTTTCATCGTAAAAATGGAAATATATCTTTGAAGTAAGATAAGCTCTATCTTTTAATGATTTGATGATAATTTTAGAGTCAAATTCAGTGGTTTCTTTAAAAATTTCTGGATCTGGGTAAAAAGTGACAGTAGTTCCACTGATGTTTTTGGGCAAAATATCTTTTAATCTTTCGATTTTAGTCTCAGGGATTTTGGCTAATTTAGTTTTAAGGGCACCTCGGGAAAATTCAATAAAACTAATTTCGTTGTCGCGTCTAACTTCGATTTGATAAAGGTTAGAAAGAGCATTAACACAAGCAGCGCCGACACCGTGTAAACCGCCAGAAACTTTATAGGCTGAACCTTCGAATTTACCGCCGGAATGAAGAGTTGTCATGATAACTTCAACTGCCGGTTTGTTGTATTTGGGCATGATATCGATAGGTATTCCTCGACCATCATCGGCTACAGTAGCAGAATTATCAGGGTGAATTACCAACCAAACATTTTTGGCGTAACCTGCCAAAGCTTCGTCAATAGCATTATCGAGAATTTCAGTTAAACAATGGTGTAATCCGCGGATATCAGTAGAACCAATATACATGGCAGGACGTTTTCTTACCGGCTCTAGACCTTCGAGAACGACTATTTGTTGACCAGTGTATTCTTGTGATGCTGCCATTGATGTTTTTTCCTTAAATTAGTTTAAAAATGTTTTTTAAAAACAAATTCATTCTAGCAGAGCCCAAATAGCTTTACAATAAGCAAATTATACGTAAAGATAGGTTATTTTTTTGTGTAAAAAATAATCCAAAAAAGAGAAAAAATAGGTCAAAAAATGGCCTAAATTTAGGGAAGAATTTTTGAGAGAATATCGTAACTAATGATCGAAGTGGCAACTAAGACATTTAGAGAGATATTTATCCCATACATAGGAATTTCAACTGTTTGATCGACCATTTTTAATACTTCTTGAGAGATGCCATATGATTCGCTGCCAGCAATTAGAGCAACTCGGTTTTTGTATTTGGCTTGGCGGTAATTAACACTGGTTTTGTCTAATTCGCAAGCGACTGTTTGGTAGCCTTCTTGTTTAAGTTTTTTTAGACATTCAAAAGTAGAGTCAAATTGTTCCCAAGGAATCCATTTCCAAGTACCAATAGAGGCTCGATGGATTTTAATATTTGGAGGAGTGACGACTGGGCCACAAAGATAGATTTTTTCAGCTCCAATAGCATCAGCTAAACGAAAAAATGAACCAATATTGTAAGTGTCTAAAACATTATCTAGAACCAAAACAATAGGGTTACGATTAATTTTGGTTTGCATTTTTTTTGCTTCCACTTCCCTACTCTGTCTAATTTGGTGCGAATTTAATTTCATAGGAAGATTTTAACATCAAAAATCCGACTCGCCATAAATGGCTTACTGGATCGCGTTTTAAGGTAAAATTTTTCACTTTGTTTAATTTTCAACCTTAAAAAGCAAAAAAACCCTCTCTGAAGAGTCAGAGAGGGTTTAAAGTTTAAACTTTAATTAGTTACAACTAGCATCAGCTGAAGCAGCAGTATTAGCATTGGTATTTGCAGTAGAGGCTTCTAGAGTAGTTTTACATTCTTTTGGTGCTTTGTTAAAGGAAGCACAAATAGCTTCTTTGATAGCATCAGAAGTTCGATATTGGTCTTGAGTAAAGACTTTCTTGCCAATTTTTAAACTACCTTTTTCATCTGAAGTATAAGCTGATTCTGGAGGGAAAGTAACTCCATTAATCATAAGTGTAGGAGATCCTTGAACTTTATTTTCAGTAGTTAAAGCAATTTCTTTTTCGATCAAGTCAGCAGCTTGAGTGTTGAAACACTCAGTGATTTTGTTAGTGTCAAAACCAGCTTGTTTGGCTTGCTCTTCCCAACAAGTATCAGCGTTGGTAGAAGTACAGTTTTTGTTGACATTGGCAACAAATTTCCACCAATTGGTTTTGTCTTCATTGAGGTTGTAAGCACAAATTTCTCTGACGTTTTGATTAGCTTCAACTCGACCATGGAGAGAACTATAGAAATTATTACCTATTTTGAGGTAATTTTTCTCATCTAAACATTGTTTATTGTAATCACCGATGGTTTTTTTACAATCAGCATCAGTAGTAAAGTAACCAGCTTTAATATAATCAGCACATTGGCTAACATCACCAGCTGTTTGCTTACAGTAAGAATTTAGATCAGCAACTTTTTCGAAAATGTATTGAGGTCTAATATTAGCGCTATCGCCTAACAAATCAGCAACTGGTTGGACGAGATCTTCCATTTGATTGCCGTATGGACAAAAACTCATAACGTAAAACTGAAAATCTGGTTTATTTGATTTTTTGGCCTCAAAGGTGGCATTAGCGGTTTTTGGTGAACCAGCAGAAAATCCTCCTCCAATCTTTAACCAAGCAGCTCCAGCAAAGAAGGAAGATGTGGCTAAAAGTAAAGAGAAAATAATAACACCAGCCAAAGGAATTCGGACTGATTTGGTGGTGGTTGATTTAAGTATTTCTTTGACTTGTTCTTTTTTATTTTTTTTGGTCATAAAGATTTAAATTTTAATTATTATTCTTCAACAGAAATAGCTCCAACAGGGCAAGAATCAATGGCGCTTTGAGTGGCATCATCAATATTTGCAGGTTGGGCTTTAATTTTGGCTTTATAAGTGGTAGCATCCATTTCGAAAACATCTGGATTTAAAAGTGGACAAGTGTTACAACCAATACATTTATTTTGATCAAGGAGTACTTTTTTAGTCATATGTTTTTTAATTATATTACATATTTTAGTTTAGTTTTATGTCAAATTTCAAGCTTGATCCTTTAAATGAAGAAAAATATACTGTCTTTCCGGGTTTAATTCACAAACACCAAGACAGAATATTGGTGGAATTAAATTTAAAGTGTCCGGTCGTTTGTTCGTTTTGTACCAGAAAAAGAAAAGGGATAAATGAGAATAATTTTGATTTGGGAATGGCTGGTTGGAAAATGATTGAAGAACATATTAAAAATAATCCCAAGATTAGAGAAGTAATTTTGTCTGGAGGAGAACCTTTGATTTCAGCAGAGTTGTTAATAGAAATATTAGAAAGGTTAAAAAATATTAGCCAGATTAAAATAATTAGAATTCATACACGAATGCCAGTAACTGCACCTCTCAAAATTGATGAAAAATTATTTAAATATTTTGAGGAAGAATCAAAGAATAGGGTTTTGTACCTGTCTATTCATTGTGATCATAAAAATGAGTTAACAGATAGTGTTAGGCAATGTATTGAAAGATTACGGTTAGCGGGGTTATCCTCTATTCTCAATCAGTTTTTTTGAAAAATGTTAACGACACGGTGAAAGATTTAAAGGATCTTTTTGAAACATTGTTGGAGCTTGGAGTCAGACCTTATTATATTTATCAGTGTGACAAAATTGAAGATTGGCAAGAGTTTGCTGTTCCGTTAAATACTGAAAAAAGATTAATGAGGCAACTTAATAAAGAAATTTCTGGACTAGCTTGCCCAATTTTTATAGTTGATTCAGAGGATGGTAAGAACCGGATTTTTTAGATTTTTTTGTTTTGGTCAATAAAAGCACCGGCTTGAATGATAGCTCGGAGGAGTAATCCGATACGGTCTTCAGCTTCATTTTGAGAGAGACTTTTGTAGTTGTTGGGAAAATAATGAAAAATTTCATTGCGTCCAAATTTCCAAGCATCCCAAAGAGTTTCTGCGAGTTCTTCTCCTTTTTCATGAAAGTCAGAAAGTTTTTGATAAACAGAAAAGCGTTTGTATCTAAGTGAAGGGTTTAGGGTTTTACCAACACGAAAGCGATCACTTTCATATTCTTCATCACTAATAATACCTATTCTAAGGAAAAAATCTTTTAGGAATCCTTCATAAGCTTTGGCTATGGGTGAAACTAAAAAAGAAAAATCACTAATAGGGTCTTTGATTTGGAGTCGTTTTAGAATAATTTCGACGTCGATAATCAACTCTTCTTGATGTCCTGATACATACTTTTTGGCTTGGGAAAACAATTCAGGGCTAGAGACCATCATAATTGAGAATTAATTAACAAGAAAATAAAGAAAACAAAAATTAGACTAAAGATGGCTAAATATCTTCCAAGGAATTTTATGGGTAGCTGAGTTGATTCTCGGGAAAAAAGCCATTTTTGAAGTATCTTGGGATCTTTTTGGTAATCAATGAATTCATCAACTAAAAGGTGGAGGTTTAGAGAGATGATAAGGCTAGAGACAAAAAGATTATTGGTCGAAGTAAAAATAAAAAGGGAGAAAATAACAAGAATGGATTGAAAAAAATAATGGTGAAAAACTAAATTGTAGTGAGTTTGGTGACTGGTTTTTAAGAGGCGGTAAACAGCCTTGAAATCACGATGATTAATAGCAGTTTTAGCAAGACGGCTTTCTTCTAAGTTTGGTTTTAAAAAATACCAAAAAATAAAATGATCAATATCAAGAACAAAAGATCCGAATAAAACTCCTAAAAATACATAAAATATCTCAATGTTCTCTGATTTGAAAATGACGAGAAAAATCGCAATAAAAATGAAAAGGACAGCTGAAGCTAGTAGATGATGACGAAAATCGTGTTTCACTAATAAATGATAGCAGATTAATTTTGTAGATTGTTTTTTTTATTGCCCACTTGCATTAATAAAAGTTTGCCATCCTTTGATAGTTTTGAGATCGTAAAGATTGTATTGAAAGGGTTAGGTTTAAAAACTATAAATCCTCAATGAATTTCTCAGCTATTACTGTTTAATTACCATTTTCATCTTGCTGAGTGATTCCTCTGAATAATTTTTCAGTGTAAGTATCCCTATCATTTAATTTAATTTCTTCTGAGACTATTGCGCTATTAGTTGTATATTCAATAAAGTTGAAGAACCTTACATAAGGGGTTCTCTTTTTTTCATCATCCATAATTTGTGAACGAGTTAATGTTTTGATCCATTTATTTTCTTGCCAAAAATTAAACCATTCTTCAGGAGATGTAAGATTACAATATATGTCTTTTTTAGGATCAGAGTCGTTAAGTGTCGCTTGATATTTCAAATCTTCTTCGTAAGAGTCTTTTTGCTGTTGTGCTAATTCTATCGCAATTTCGTGTTCTAATTCTGGATCAATTTCATGTTCTGATTCCGGACCAATTTCTAGTGTTACCTCTCTAGTTATAGGTGTTTGTGCTAGTTGATTTAGTAGTGTTTTAGGAGAAGCTTGTCCAACCTCATTTGGAATGAAGCGATATTTCATCTCTTTACCAAGAAATCTCCTTGATATTTTTTCTCTAATAGAGATGAAACAATTATTTAATTTTTCATGCATATAAGTTTATCTATTTCTTAAAAATATTATTCATATCTTAAGGCTTCGATGGGTGAAAGTTTAGAGGCTTTGCGAGCAGGCGCGACACCAAAAATTACCCCAACTAGTGAGGAAACTCCGAAAGCCAAAACAACAGAAGAGATTGTCACTTGAGCCGGGAAGAAAGGTTTAATGGCTAATGTACCTAAATAGCCCAAAATTACTCCAGTTAAACCACCAATACAAGATAAAATAATAGCTTCGATTAAAAATTGAATTAGAATAGCTCGAGGGTAAGCCCCAATAGCTTTGCGAAGACCAATTTCTCTAGTTCTTTCGGTAACAGAGACTAGCATAATATTCATAATCCCTATTCCTCCGACGACTAAGGAGATAGCAGCAATCCCTGTAAGTCCAATAGTAAGGACGCTAATAATAGAATTAATAGAATTAAGGAGCTGAGAACTATCAAAAACAGAAAAAGCATCTTTGTCATATTTCTCTAAAAGAATATTGGTAATTTGTTTTTTAAGTGGTTCAATTAAGTCTTTGTTTGGGGCTTTGATAATAATACTTTGAATATCATTTTTACCCGACAACTCAAAGGCAAGATTTAATGGGATATAACCTTGTTTATCAAAACTTGGGCCACCAAACGAAGCACCTTTTTTATCACTAACGCCGATGACTTTTAGAGTTTTACCTTTGACAATAACTTTTCGACCAATAGCACTAGATTTAGGGAATAAATCTAAGGCTAATTGATACCCCAAAACAATAACTGGTGTGTTTTTGTCGTTTTCTTCCTTAGTAAACCAGCGACCATTACCATTAGAGGGAGTAAGGTTGTTGTTTTTACCAAAATTTTCAGTTGATCCATCAATTTCAATATTTTTTTGAGTAGAAAAAGAAGATGAAATATCAGCAAAAACAGCGCTAGCAGGAGTAATATCAACATTATTTAATTTTCTATTAAGGGTAGTGACGTCTTTTTGAGTGAAAGTGTTGAGCATCATGCCTCCACTTTGGGAAAACCCACCATTGTCGTTAAAAACTTTACCTGGGGAAATATAAATAGAATTGGCACCTAAAGAATCAAACTGGTCGGTGACATATTTTTTTAGACCATTACCGATAGAAGTTAATAAGATGACAGAAGTGACGCCAATGATAATTCCCAAAGAAGTTAATATAGTTCGACTTTTATTTTTTAAAATTGAACGAAAACTCGATTTGAGAAGATCATTTAGACTTGGTTTAAGCATGTTTCTCCTCCGAAATTTTTCCATCCTTAATAATAATAGTTCGATTGGCTTGTCTGGCTAAATCCATATCGTGGGTAACAAAAACAATAGTTCTCCCCTCTTTTTCATTAAGATGATGAAAAAATTTCATGACTTCGTCGCCGGATTTACTATCAAGGTTGCCAGTAGGTTCATCGGCTAAAATAATTTTTGGATTATTAACTAAAGCTCGGGCAATAGCGACTCGCTGTTGTTGGCCGCCGGAAAGCTGGGCGGGAGTGTTGTTAAATTTATCCTGAAGACCGACTTTGA
>CAZNDF010000026.1:0-7717 GCA_964571775.1 uncultured Gammaproteobacteria bacterium
AACCAAAAATGGTTCGATTAATCGAGCCAAAAGTGCTTTATTGAAATCAACTGATTGTGATTTTGCCATAGGTATTGAAGTTGGTTATCAACCAAATAAAAAAGGTGACTATAAAATGTTTTGTTGGGCCACTATTATCGATCCTAAAAGTAAAAAAGTTTCCGCCAAATCTCATCAGCTTTTGTTGCCAGATTTTTACCAAATGCTTCTTAAAGAAAATAAATATCTTTGCAATTATGTTGATCAATATTTATCAGAAAATCAAAGTTCACCTTACAAACAACTTGCCGTTATTTTAAAAACTAGAAAACCTCTTATTCAAACATCAATTAAAACTGCAATTTTAAACTATCTAGTCCAAGAGTAAAAATATTTTAGGATTCAAGATCGACCATTCTTTTTTAAATTTCAAAAAAGAACTCAAAAATTATGGCTATCAAGTTGCCAAAATCTCTCTCAAAGAAAAGAAAATTAATTTTACTAAAACACCTTAAGATTTTTGTTCTTTCTTAATCGTTTTCCAGTGATATAAATAAACCGGTACACCGACCAAGATCATCGCTACTGAATTTGATAATTGTCTTTTTCGCTGATTACTTTGTTCTTCTTTATTTCTTTTTTCCATTTCTTCCGCAGATATTGTTTGTTTCTCATTAACCACCGGATCAGCATAATAACTATATTCCGAAACCTTAAAAATATAATTTTTAAGCCCCAAATCTACTAACTGAATACTCCCAATTATTGAAATTAACAAACCCACAAATGAAAACAAATACAAATACAAAAGCCTTATATTAAATTTCATATATAAAAGTATAACATTCAATCTCTCTGCTAGATTTAAATACCAAAATCCATCATAATTATCAAAAGTCAAATCTATCAGCTAGACTTTATTATTCTCTGTGTTGCTGCTGCCAATATAAAATAAAAGAAAATATATTCAGTAATATTTAGTACATTTAATTGAGATAAAACTATATAAACCGTCAGTGCTGATAAATTTATCCATGACCATTGATCATTTTTATCTTTCCAAAAAACCCTAAAGCAATTAATTATCAAAAACAAATAAACTATCAAAGCTGGTATCCCTGCCGCCACACCGTATTCCAATATTTCATTATGAGCCTTATCGACTCTAATATGGTAAAGGTCAAAATCCTTATTAGGAATCAAAACTTTCTGAAAAGCTACATCAAATCTTTCAACCCCCCAACCAAATAACGGTTTTTGTTGAATCGCTAATAATGATTTTTGCCAAACTACTAACTGATTATTAAAAGGTGAATATCTCGGTATAAATCTAAAAAGCATTAGTGCAGAAAATACTAACAATGGGATGACTACGGCTAAGCCATATTTGTATTTTTTTATTAACCACAAAAACCAAATCGAAGTGAAAGCTAATAACCCTGATCTTGATTGAGTTAATATTAATGCTCCCAAAAATACTAAAACCAACACTGTTTTTAATATTGGTTTAATTTTTGGTTGAAAAAACAAATAAGGAAAACATAGAGCCAAAAATCCTGCAGCAAAATTTGGATTACCAAATGTTCCTGCGGCTCTCCCATTAAATGTATATACTGGCAAATGGAATACTTTAAATAGAATCCCGGAAGTAAGTATATACAAACTATAAAATATCCCCGCAAACACAATAAACCATTGAATCTTATCTAATTTAACCAACCGACTCAAAAATACATAAAAAAATAAATATGCCAATATTGTCACTAACCCTTCATACCTATAATACTGCCCCCAAAAACTAACAGACGGAAATCCATTAATTCCCCAGCTAATTAAAAGTTGAGCAGTTAACAGTAAAAGTAGTTTATCGATTAAGTTTAATTTAAAATATTTTTTCGCCCCTCGAACCAATGGCCAAAATTTCACCGCCATAATCATATTCATCAATATGACGAACAAAATTACTTTTGGATATTCAAAAGCGTCATACGATTGCTTAAAGGTGACCAACGGCAACAATAAAAAACAAATTCCCAATATATAACTGATCATTTCCTCTAATGATACTGGATTTTTTTACTAAATACATTAATATTAATATGTGTTGCACTACATATCGGAAAAAATAATTCTAAAAAAAATCTTGATATGTTTACCCTCACTCGTCTTAATTTTCATTTCTGCTTTATTCAGTTTTAAGCTGTGGCACAGTGTCATGGCAACTACTCCTTGGATTCCCACAACTCCCCCTACAACCGGCCCTGAAACTCCTCCAGGAGTAATTCTTGGTTCTCCTCAACCAACATCTCCAGGAGGTATTTATTATTCTTCAATTAATACTTATATAAACATATATTCTGGTACTTTCCACACTTTTTATACCACTAATGGTGACGACCCTGACAGTCTGTCTTCAGAATATCTTGGCGAACCTATTACTATAAATTATTCCGAAGGTGCTGCTGTTAAATTAAAAGCTATTTCTTATGACGGCACCGGTGCCGCCAGTAATATCTCTGAAACTGATTATGTTTTTGATAGTACTCCTATTAGCACTGATATCACCAATATTTCCAACCTTATAGACAGTTTAGTTTTTACTCCAATTAATGTGGATACTCATATATATCCTGATAAGTGGAAAGTTTTATTTTTAGCATTATCGAATATCAATACACCTACCATCAAGACATCATTATCATCAGATCAAGTTGACAACATAAGATATCGTTCAAATTTATTCGAAGATTTTATCGAAGAGTCTGTTCCAACTCTTGATCTTGAAATAAATTTTGTTGACGTTAACAATGAAGTTTTAACCAATACTGATAATTGCTATGGCGATTCACCTTGTTTTTCCAAAAATGATATAGCCGAAATTCTCGAGGAAAATAATAGTGATGAATATGATAGTGTCATGGTTGTAGCTAATATGGGGAATATCGATTTATCTTATGGTGGTTTAGCTTGGGGGGCTGATAGGTTCTCTATGCTTCCATATTCGGAAAATATGGCCCAAGATGGATATTTATATGCCCATGCTGGCATGATACATGAATGGTTGCATCAAATAGAATATTGGTTCCCTAATTTTGTAAGTTCTGAATTTGTTACACCTGATTTACATGGTAATAATCAATACGGATATTATGATAACGGTGGGGTAGAATGGCTTAATTGGTACCAAGCATATCTATCTAATAACTTAACTGGTGGAGAATCAACTGGAATTAATAGAGAATGGTGGAGGTACACGCCAACTAATAATTTGAAGCCGACTGACAATGGTGCTACTAACCCTCCTGCCACCCAAGTTAATGTCGACACTACTATCACTGTCACTAATTCTTTGGGCACTACCAACGCTGTTTTTTTGCCTGAATTTACCAGAATAACTCGCAGCGACAATACTCTTTTTGAACCTTCTGCTTTAACCGCTAACGATGTTAGTTTTTCTACTATTTCTGGACTAGACAGCAATACTACTCTCGAAGGTGCTCTCCAATGGGGTATTGTCAACCAGGGTCTTATTTTTAGCAATCCTATCACTATCAGCATTTTTGTTGGAACTGACCTTAACGGTCAGACTCTTAATATTGTTCGTTCTCTCGACGGAGCTACTGGTTGGTCTAATGACGGCATTGTTAGTCCAGGAACTTGTTCAGTCGCCAATGGTTATTGTCAATTCCAAGCCACCAAAGCCTCATATTATGCAGCGACCAAACCAATCTCAAGCGGCAACAACAATAATAATTCTTCCTCCAATAACTCTACTCCCGGACCATATGATCCATATTATTGTGGTGATCTTCCTCCTTCAACTAAACCTAATCTTTTCCAGATTGATGCTACTTCTACCACCGCCAAATTATTTTTTACCCCTCTCTCCGACGCTTCCGATTTTTATGTTAGTTTCTCTTCTGTGAATTCTAATGCTGAAGAACATGGTGGCAGAATTAGTTTAACCAAAGAAGGCGTCCAATCTTACACTGTTTACCAACTCAAACCCAATACAGTTTATTACTTCAAAGTCAGGGGGCAACACGGTTGTATGCCTGGAGGTTGGAGTAATATTCTAAAAATCAAAACAACTTCAAGTAAATCATCTGTCAAAAAATATTATATTAACAGTCTGACCACTGTTGCCAATTCCATCGGGTCTGTGATTAAAAAAGTCACTTCAAAAAGTACTAGTAGTTCTAAACCAAAAGTTGTTTTACCTAGTGCTTCTACTAATTCCAAAGTAACTCCGACAGATAAAATTATTTCACCACTCTCCACCCCAATTATTTATCCTACCTCAAATCCCAAACCGACCAACAATTATGTTGCCCCTTCAAACACATATTCAGAACCAACTCCTACTCCAACTCCTGCAGTCAAAAAGAAATGTTTCCTCTGGTGGTGTTGGTAATCAAATAGACAAAACTTCCGCTAACTGATTTAGCCTTTTGATTTGCCGTATACGAACACATGTTGAATGTAGTCATTTCCTAAAAATGCCACAGAGCCCAACAATTCTAACCCTGTTCCTCTAGTTATAGCATAATGCCAAACCGCCTCTTTTCTTTGTGTTCCAATAATTACTATTCCGTCAGGTTCAAGCATTGTTCTTACTTGTCTCATTATCATTGTCGCTTTTTCTTCAGACATAACTACTTCTTCAAAAACTCTACTAGCAATCATTGCCTTGAACTTTTCCTCGGGTAAAATAGAACTTCTTAAATTGATTCCATCATATGTTCTGGCATCAGTTACCCCTCTTTCTTTCGCTGCCTGTACAAAGTTCTTCTGTGTTTCCAATAGACTCACTTTTGCCCCTCTATCCTGAAGATTCTTGGCAAGTAATCCCGATGCTCCGCCAATTTCTAACAAACATGAACCTTGCAATGGACTTACATATTTTTGGATAGTCTCAATCAACGGTCCAAAAGAGGAATTAACCGACTCCTCGTTGTAGGGCATATCTATTTCACTTGAAGTCGCCGCATACAAAGCATTAAAATCCTGACTATCAACAGGTTTATTATCAAAACGTCTTTTGTACCACTCTGGGAAATTATTCATCAACTCATCGGAATCGAGATGGAATAACATCGTTTGTGTTGGTATCCTGTAATTTGGAGTTCTTTCTGAAGACATAATAAATGAGTATTTTACCAAAAAAAACTTATATAACAACTACTTATAGGACTAAATTTATATTCACTTTCTTCTGTTTAATCTTTAGTAAAATACTTTATGATCGATTATTATATTTTCAGTCCAGATTCAGATTTTTATCAGCGTTTTGACATTTACAACCATCTCGAATCTTTACCCAATATTCCCAAAGTTACTTCTAATAAAATAGTTCCTGTTATTACCTATGAAAATTTAAATTTTACTTGGCTTATGAAATGGGGAATGATTCCTTTTTGGGCCAAAAACAAGGGAATAGGTGACCGTATGACCACTCTTCCTTATGATTCTATAACTCAAAAACCGGCCTTCCAAAATGCATTTAGGCACCATCGCTGTTTAATTCCTACCAATGGTTTTTGTCTCTCCAAAACAGATATGGGTCAAAAAAAATCTTATTTATTTAAATTAACTAATCAGCCAATTTTTTCTTTTGCCGGTATTTTTGACATCTGGGAAGAGCCAGTTGGCGGTCGGGAAATTTATTCTTTTTCTATTATTACTGTCCCCGCCAACGCTACTGTCAGATCGGTTAGCGACCAAATGCCAGTTATTTTAAGTCTATCAACTGAACGCGATTGGCTTAGTCCTTCCACTCCCATGTCTCAAATCCGTTCACTCCTTAAATCAACCTCCGAACCAATAACCTTAAAGGTTCTGTCTTAAAAAAAATATTAATTGATTTTCCCCGAGCCAAGAAATTATTTAATAAAGTCTAATCAGACGGGATATTAGCCAACTAAAATGTTAATATCAAATATATGAATAAAGAAATTCAAACTAACTCGGATTGTTGTTCAAAGATGACTTCAAAAAAACATTCCTGTTATCATCATCAGCCCAGCTCCAACGCCATATATGGTTTAGGTATTATTGGTGCTCTTTTTTATTTTCTTTCTCACGCTACCACCTTTGCAATGGTTTTAATTGGTATTGGTAAGTCAGTTTTTTGGCCAGCAATTCTTATGTTCAAACTTTTGACTTATCTAAATATGTAACTTGTCAAAATTCCATCTGGCAAAAACTTTATGGATAATCAAAAAGATCTTAAAATAACCACTTACGATAACATTGATTATGTTTGTCCAAGTTGGGAGGAGATGGGGAAAATTACTTTTTCTCTAGCCCAACAAATTCTTGAGTCTGGCCATCAATTTGATCGCATTGTTGCTTTAGCTAAAGGTGGTTGGACTTGGGCTAGAACCTTAGCTGATTTTTTACAAATTACCAAATTATCTTCCACTCGTCTCAAATCATACAATGGTATCAATGAATGCAGCCAAGTAAAGGTTCTCCAACCATTAGCTGACTCTATCGATGGCGAAAGAATTCTAATTTTTGATGATGTTGTTGATTCTGGGGAAACTATCGCCAAAGCCAAAGAATATATGACTATTCTTGGTGCCAAAGAAATTTCCACTGCCACCCTTTGCTTTAAACCTCGTTCGAAATTTGTTCCTGAATTTTATGCTTTTTCTTCAAAATCATGGATAATTTTTCCCCATGAGCACCGAGAGTTTATTAATCAAGCCAAAATTAAATGGTTAGACAAAAATCTTTCTTCTGAAGAAATTAAATCTCGTTTCGAAACTATTGGTATCCCTTCAAATCTAGTAGAATATTTTTTTTCCAAGTAAAAGCCGGCAGGGTTTTGTGTGTAAAACACAAATTTACCCCACCGGCCGTTACATATAAAATCGTTTATCCTCTTTTCATTGCCTCCATTAGACATTCCCAGTTCTGTTTGGGGTTCCAAACAATCTCGCCTCTATCGACAAACTCCTTCACCTTAGGGTCATTTTGGAGATATTCGTCTGTTGGTAAGTGCAAAGCTGAGATTATTGGAATTCCCTTAAAGTTGGTCCTGGTCGAGCGGTTGACGATGCAAGCAATGGCCCTTACTTTCGCCCCCATACTGGTCAACAATTCAATCATTGCCGACGTCGTCGAGAAATTGTTGCATAAGTCTTCAAAAATGATTACACCCTCATTTCTGTCGAGATTGTGCCGGCCATAAACCAAAACGGATTCTTCTTTTGTATCAGAGCCTGCTGGTTTCGTCACTTTTTTCTCAAAGAAAGAAACCTGACAGCCAAGCATATCAGCTGTTGCTACTGACAAAATGATTCCACCCATCGGCGCCGCCACCAGGCGGTTAATTCTTGGAACATTCTCAAGAATCTTTTCTGCCAATAGTTCAGCAAAAAATTTTCTCGTCCAAAACTTTTGTTCGACCATCGCCATGTTGTAATAAACCCAACCAACATAGTTTCTCCCCAAAGAATCTTTGGCAGCATAAGGTACCAACGGTCCTTTGTAGTTACCATCCTGATCTTTGGGAGACTCATACAAAGCTCCGCAGTCGATCAGAGTCTTATAAGGACACTGCTGTATAATTCTATCCATTCCTTTACCCTCCTATTTCCTCGACAATCCTTTTCACTGCCTTTATTGGTCCGCCAATTATAGTAGGTGGATCAGTAACTGGTCGTCCAATCACCAAATAGTCCGCTCCCTCGTCAATGGCCATTCTCGGTGTCATCACTCTCTTCTGGTC
>CAZNDF010000027.1:0-7490 GCA_964571775.1 uncultured Gammaproteobacteria bacterium
TTGCCCAAAACCTCCTTCATTTTCTCTAAATGTTTTCCAGCTAGTTCAAGATATGTCTTATCTTTGCCCCAAAGATACTTATTAATTAAATCAGTTGATATTCCAAAATAATTATCAAAACCGCGAACCGCCAATTGATAACCACTCCAAGTCTTCCAGATCGCAACACTACTATCTAATTTTTCGACTTTTGAAGCCATCAGTTTTTGATAATCAGACATTTCTTCTGGGCTTGGAAACTCCGTGTTAAAACATAACTCCTTCAATTTTCCCTTCTGCCCATCATCTAAATACCCACTTTGTGCCATTTCATAGGTAATTTTACAAATCCACAAACTATCTTTAAGATTATCGCTCTTATATCTCTCATAAAACAAATCGATATCTTTTTTAACTATTGCTAAGTCTTTAGGATCCTTAGTTTGTTTATAAAAATTCAATCTCGCCCAAGTAGCGATTAATCCATCTTTGTTACCTTCTTCATTATCCCAAACTGTATTACAAGTCTTTGATTGAAAATCACAACCTCGTTCCAAAATATACCAACCAGATTCATTTCTTTGTTGGTCAATCCAATCCAAAGTTTTTCTGGCCGTTTTACTATAATCCGTTCTAGTTATTTTCACCTCTTCTGTCTTACTGGTCGTTGTTTTCTTAGTCAAAAACCCTCTATTTTTATTTAAAAACACCAACCCAATTACTACCGTTACCATCAGACACATTACTGTCAGCAATACTGGCAAACTTATTTTCTTTAACATAAATTAATCATATCTAAAAAGAGTGGGGGATACAAACAGGATTTTAGTCTCTAACTGTCACTGTTGTCGTAAAATTCTGAGTCGAACTCAAACCCCCAGTAGTTGTCCCTATCCCAAAATTAAACACTACAGTAGCCACCTTACCAGCGCTATCAAGTTGGCAAACTACGAAACTACCACAGTCAGTAACGTTAACCTCACTATTATTAAGAACAGCTGAATTTGAAGCAATCTTATTTCCTGATCTATCACAACTCAAAGTCGTGGTTTTTTTATCACCTGAGTTAATCATTTGTATCGACAAATTGTCAGCACTACAAGTAATATCTTCACTCAGACTGTTTAATACGTTTTTCCTTAATTGAGACACTATCCAGGTACTATTCTCAATTATTTTATTATTTGTTTTTGTCCTATCTTGAGCTTTAAAAGTCCCCAAAATCATACCGACTACTGATGTCATAATCAAACCCACCGAAGCTACTACTACTACCAACTCGATCAAAGTAAAACCAAAATTATTATTTTTATTCACTAATTAATTCTACTCATTATTAATGAATATCACAAACTTTGATATGTATATCTATTTTAGGAACAGCAGGGGAGAAAAACTATATTTTTTTTGAAAAAAACCTCTTGACCGTCAAGTTTTGATTATCACCCCAATTAACAGTAATATTTGCATTTGCGCATTCATTTACTGTCGTACTACAACCACTTCCAGTTACTAGTTCAAAATCAATTGTATAAGTATAACCATCGTAACCAGTCAAAGTCTGTCCACTTGTTATATCGTTTAAAATCCAAAAATTATCTGGGTCAGTTTTTTTTCGACTTAACTGATTTTCAATAATTACTTCAGTCATTTCACTGGCTTTTTTTCTTTGAACCGCCAACGTCTTCAAGCTAGTTGTTTTAACAATCAAAGACACTACTCCAGTAATTACCAACACCATCACTCCCACCGAAAAAATCACTTCTACTAAACTCTGGCCTTTTTCAGTTATCATTACTAATCATTCCTAAATCATTAATTCTAAAAGAGTTACTATTAGTTCCATCAGTCAACACCACTCTCACTGGACCAGTAATAAACTCACCTGATGAATTGAGTAGCCTTCCAGTAACACCATCAAAACCAAAAGAAGTAATTGAAGTCATATTATCAAACAAAGAAATCGTCACACTTCCATCTATATCCATTATTTTAGAGAAGTAAGGAGAAGTGTTAATTACAGTTCCAACATTATTCAAAGCCACCACCGTAATCGTTTTTCCCGAAATACTAACCCTAACATAATCCAGATTACTTGACTTGTCAGGCAATTGATTGGTTATCGCCAAATTCTTAGCCGATTTTATTTGAGATAAAACTTCATCCCGAGCCGTCACTACTTTTCTTGATTGGGTAAAATTATTGATTGAATAAGATCCAATTCCCGCCAAAACCATCACTATTGTCACTGTCACCATCAATTCAATCAAACTAAAACCTTGCTTCATTATTGTTTTATTCCAAAACCTTAATTCTTGAATCATAAATCTTATTTATTTTACGGATTTATTATCTTATAGTTGCATCTAACCCCGCTGATACTTGTAGTTCCAATATTAGTTGACCCCAAATCTTCCATACTTGTACCTATTTCGTAAGTAAATGTGGTTATCCTGTTATAAACATAGACGCTTCCAGTTTTCGGATCTCTTGGCCATTTTTCTAAATACCCAGTTAAGTTAGCCGTATTACCCACATCATCTGGGTATGTACCACCAATCTGTTTAGCTGCCTCCAATGCCATTCTAATTTTTTCCAAATCAGAGGTTCTTCTAGCATCCCTAGTTTTTCTGTTTAAACCACCAAAACTTACCACGGCTACTGCCGTTAATACCGCAATAATTGAAATACTCACCAACAATTCAAACAATGTAAATCCTAATTTGTTTTTTTTATTTTTTGTTTTCACTTTATAACTTTATAACTTTATAACTTTAAACTGATTCATTGTTGATTTTTCACACAAAAATAACAATTATCCGGATGTGCTTTACAATCGTTAATATCCACTTCACTAAAAATATAACAATCTGTCCCATAATTGTTACCATACTTATAATTCTCCACCTTTGCACAAACACAATAAGTACTAGTTGTCATACTATATGCATAAGTGGTTCCCACTCCACTGACATTTTTTGGATCAGCAGGAAATTTATCCAAGATTACTTGAGCTCCTGGACCAGTCCAACCAACTGCTACTGAAGTCGGATATCGACTCCCATTCAATAAATAATATTGTTCAGCTGCATTTTGAATCGCTTTCAAATCAGATACTCTACGTTGATCTCGCCCACTTTTTTGAGCTGAAGAAAAATTAACCACCAAAATAACTCCCAAAATGGCAATTATTGACACTGTAATTAATAACTCTACCAATGTAAACCCTTTATTTTTCCTTACTGTTATATTTTCTTTTTTAGGCATTATAAATTAGAAATTTTAATTTGTGGTTTTTATCTTTTTTTATTTTGTTTTACTAGCATCTAATATCTAACATCTAGGATCTAGTTTACGGTAGGGGGTTAGTAATACTCGCATTTGAGCTAGTAATAACATAAATACAAGATTTGCCATCATCAGGAATAGTATAATAATTACTATTCAGAGAAGTTGCATTTTCTCCATCAATGTCTTTTACGCAATCAATATCTTCTTCATTCTCTAAATTAGCATAAAGTCTGAATGACTTTAATGTTTCTGAAACCTCATAAGAAAACCGGGTTACCACATTAGATGTTTCTTTTGGAACTTTTTTCATATAAACAACCGTGTTTGTTGGAGTAACTACTGTCGAAAACTCACCCTCAGACAAAATTAAACCGTTAATATAAGCGGCTGTTGGAAAAACTCCAGTGTCAGCATAATACAAATTCAACGCATCTGATAAAGATTTTAAATTTGCTTTTCGAGCCGCATCTCTTGATCTTTGTTGTGACGTTACGAATCCACTAGAAACAATTATTGTTAATATTCCCATAATCGAAATAACTACCAATAATTCCACCAAAGTAAATCCAAATCCTTTTTTATAATTTATTTTCTTATTTATTTTCATTTTTATCCAACAATCTAATTAGCGCAGACAGTATAAATCCCTTCTGTTGGTGAAGTTATCCCACATTTAGTTTGTGAATCAGTGTCATCTCTTCCTGCCCCACTTTCTAAACCTATTGTTATTCGAAAACCATCACCTCCGTTTAATTGAGTATATACAAAACTGGTATCCCCTAAACCCGTAGCATAGCCGGTAAAACCTGTACCCAAAATCACCGATTTAGTCGCTGGATAGCTTTGATTGTCATTGTAATACATTCTCAAAGCACTTTTTAAATTATTCAAATCCTGTATTTTTTGGGAATCTCGCGCTCTTTCCCGTGCTCCAACCAAATTCATCATCAAAACCGCCGTCAACACCCCGATAATCGAAATTACTACCAACAACTCAATTAAACTAAACCCGGCTCGTCTGTAGTTTTTATTTACTTTATTCATTATCTGATTTAATAATAACCACAAATCTGTGATCCTGCAAATCATTAAAATTCTGTCTTTCTAGCAAACTGACCGACTGAAGCATAAATTTACTGCTTAATCACTTCCGCTGGCAAAATATCTCTATAACAATATTTCACTCCGCCACACTCCCAAGCATCTTTTTTGCAGTCTATGTTAGTTTTATTTTCCAGTTCAACAAAAAACAAAAAACTTCTACCATCATCACCCACTTGATAGCAAAATTCTTTATCCAAATAATTTTCCTTGGGCATAAGTTTCAAATAAACATACTCTCCGTCTTTCCACTCCTTGCCCCACAATTTGTTAATTTCCTCAGCCTTGGGTAATTTTCCATAATCTTTATAATAAAGTCTGATCGCTTTAGACAGCTCATGCAGGCTAGACATCCTATCGGCATCTCTCGACTTGGCGCTAGCTAAACTAAATTGATTAAACGTGATTATTCCCAAAATTCCCACTACCACCAAAATTATCACCAGCTCACCCCAAATTGTTTTGTCTTTCATTGTTTTAATTTATCGAATTTTAATAAAAATTAAAAATTTTGATTACCAACTACACCCAGCTCCGCAACAACTCCTGGCACAACCAACATCACTACACGAGCCACTGGCATTATTATAAAGATAACACTGCTTTCCGTCACGAATAACATTACAGCCGATACTTATCGGAGCCCAGTTGCAAGCATCGACAAAACATAAACTGTCATCACAATCCGACGACACGTTACCCTCATACCACAAAACATTCGAGCTGGAAACTCCATAATTTACTTCGCTTTTCAAAAAATTAGAACCGGGATAACTTCCATCTTTATACCAATCTTTTGGAATATCTTTATCTTTTTTATTTTCCAGATTTACCACTGCCTTAAACCAATTATCACTCACAGTAATTCGATAATTTTTTTTGTCCAAGCCACAAGGCCAAGTCCTTAAATATTTTTTTATCCCGACAAGAGATTTGCCACAATTAGCTGGTTGATTCCAGGAACTCAACTCAGACGACGTCGGGTATCTGCCTTTATCATTAAAAAATTCCTCAAAAGATGTTTTTATGTCATTAAGATCCCTTTTTCTTTTGGAATCTCGGGCTCTACCTACCAAGGCAATCGGGTCCAAAATACCGATAGTCGCTGTCACCATGATTGCCAATATCGACATAACCACCAAAATTTCTACCAAGGTAAAACCTTTCTTAGTTTTCTGTTTCGTTAAATCTTTAATCATAACTCTTATTCCTTCAATAATTTTACTCATTATTATTTGATATCACAAACGGGAATTCTTATTTTATAAATTGAAAAACCGACCAACCCAAAATCTGGCTTCCCCCAAACCAGGCAACAACCGTTCCTAAAATCAAAAATGGCCCAAAGGGAATTAGTGTTTTTTTCTTGGCTCTTTTAAAAACCAACAAAAGTAAACTCACTCCAGCCCCTACCAAAAACGCCACGTACATAGCCACTACCGTCTTTGGATATCCCAAAAACAATCCCATAAATAAAGCTAATTTTACGTCGCCCAAACCCATGCCTTTCCCTTTGGTAATCAGATGTAATATCCCCAAAAAACCAAACGACAACAACCCCGACAAAAAATAACTCCACTGACCATAATATTTAAAATACCATACCGCCAAAGAAGCAAAAATCAATACTATTGTCGAAAAATCAGGCAAAATCATATACTTCAAATCAAACACGGCACTAAACACCAAAAACGTAATTATCACTAAACCGACTATTAAGTGTACTGCCATTTGAAAATTTAAATTTTGAATTTGATTAAAAATTTCAAATTTAAAATTAAAAATTAGAAATAATAACCCGGTCATTATTTCTACGATAGGGTAGAGGATCGATAATTTTTTATCACAACATCGGGTTCTGCCTTTTTGTATCACCCACGAAATCACCGGCACATTTTCATACCAAGATAACTGTCTCCCGCAGTAATCACAAAAACTCCTGTTCTTACTTTTTACCCTAAACTTTCTACTTTCCAACTCGTACCGCTCCGCAGTACGATACACCAACATATTTACAAAACTGCCACCACACAAACCCAAAATAAATATAATTACTAAAAACCAAATTTCCATAAATTGATTCTATCAAGTCTCCGTTATCAAAAGGGAAGTGAGCATCATCAGTTTTCACTAAAAACCCCTCCAAAAAGGAGGGGTTTAAGCAACTATTATCTAATTTTTATTGAACGTTACCTTCAGGCACACACATCAAGTTTGCCTGGCTAGAACTTGGTTCCGTCGCCGTAGTGGTTGACCAATCAGCCACATTTTGACAAGCAGTTCCATCTACGTCAGCCAAAACTGCAGCGCTACCTGTACCCACAGTCAAACATTTCAAATCAGGATTTGGAGCACCTCCCGTCATTCTATTCGCTGTTGCCTTTGGTATAAAACAAACATAGTTAGAATCCAAACCATTATTGTAAACATACATCAAATCCACCGAATTGGCTCCGGTCTTAAAGGGATCCTTGCCCATAAAAGACGATTTGAGTTCAGAAGTAGTAATTAATACACCTGCACTACCAGCTCCACTTGAACCCAAACCCAAGACGCCAAATGCAGAATCGGTACTGGCCAAAGCCACCTTGCTACCCGAAGCTACCGTTGTTCCCACCCCATTGTTCCACGGATAAGCATTTTGAGAAGCATAATACCTTTCCAAAGCACCCAGAACTTCTGCTGCATCATTCTTAAATTGAGCATCACGGGCTTTATTTGTTTGTTCGATAGGATTGATTGTTGCCAACACTGCCACCGATAAAATTGCGATCAAAGCGATAACGATTAAAAGTTCCACCAAAGTGAAACCTCCTTCTCTTACTTTCTTAAAAATCATTTTTGTCTTCATTTTTTTAAATTAATGTTAATAACTATATTCATTATTTATCACTAAAATTGCGATGTCAAGTTATAGATTGGCATCATCACCGCCACCACCAAAAAAGCTACCCCTAAACCCAGCAAAACCATAATCAATGGTTCAATTGCTGAAGTTAACGATTTGACCGATTGTTCCGCTTCACTAGAAAAATAATCCGACACCCTCAACAAGACTTCATCCAATTTTCCGGTTGCTTCTCCAGTTGCCACCATTTGATTTACAATAATTGGAAAAA
>CAZNDF010000028.1:0-7237 GCA_964571775.1 uncultured Gammaproteobacteria bacterium
CGTTTTCCCAGGCCAGCAGCACATCGCCCAGCCCCCGTTGCGCGAAGGTCGTGGTGGCGCCGCGGGCGCCGGTATCCAGCACCGGCACATTGGCAAACAGCCGGGCCAGAAAGTCCTTCGGGTTCTGGTCGTTCTTTTCAGCCCATAAAGGCCGGACGCCAGGCGTAACTTTGATCAGGCCCGAGAACTGACTCAACAAAGGAAGTTCAATTGGCGAGCAAATGATTCCGTGAGCACCAGCGTCTACGATCATTTTGGCAAACTTCATCGTTTTTTTATAAGGTGGTTCACCAAAAATAGAAGTAGAATCCTCCTTTCCTAAACTAGTTAGTACAGTTACTCCCAACACCTTACTTCCGGGGCTTTTTTTAACCGCTTTTATGATTGCGTCAACCCCTGCTGAAACGTGAACAGTTACCATAGCCGGGTTCAGTTTATTCGCTGCCATTGCTGCTCCGCCAACAGTATTTGGGATATCATCCCACTTTCCGTCCCAGAACAGCCTTCCAGCCGTCAACGCAAAAAGTTTTTCTGCCTGCTTGCGTTCTGTTTCACCTCCCAACACCAATTGAACCAGAATTGAATTCAACAGCTCGAGTCCAAATTTGAACATTCCCACATGTTCATGCAGGAGTTCAACTGTGGACAGAGCGGTATCGAGATTCTGCGTATCAATCGGAACAATAATCCTCTCCTTTGGATCCAAGAACTTTACCATGTTTCCATCTTCCTTTCTTATTACGAGTTACGATTTTATATGTCAAAGTGCTACGCACTGAAATTTAAAAAGACTAGAGCAAATTCTAGTTTTTGGCTATTATACGTTATTTTCTAGAAAAAGACTCATTTGAAACTTTAATAAAAAGGAATCATTTAGTTTTTTGTGCTACATTTAATTAATGTTGATTCTCTCTATTAGTCCATTAATTTTGTTTGTTATTCTCATTTTTATAGGAAAAATAAAACTTATTTGGGTTTCTCTGATTTCGCTTTTAACCACTCTTGTTTTGGCTATTTTTATTTGGCAAATGAATTTTAATTTTATTACCGCCTCTTTCTTAAAAGGAACTTTTATTGCAACCGATATTTTACTCATAGTTTTTGGAGCTCTTTTCTTTTTAGAGACCCTAAAGAAAACCAAGATTATTGATCATCTTTGCCTTTATTTAAAAAAAATTTCTCCCGATTATCGCGTTCAAACTATTCTTTTGGCTTGGTTTTTCGAAGCTTTTCTTGAGGGGACTGCCGGTTTTGGTACTCCGTCAGCAGTAATTGCTCCTCTACTTATTGGTCTTGGTTTATCTCCAATTATGGCTGTTTCTGTTTCCTTATTAGGTAACAGTACTTCAGTTGCTTTTGGTGCTGCTGGCACTCCTATCCGTGTTGGCTTTGCCGGTCTAAATCTGGCTCATATTCCTTTATATTCCACCCTTATTAATTTAACCGGATTTATTGTTCCAATTTTTATCCTCTGGGCTGCAACTTTCAATCAGAAAAATCGTAAAGAACAGTTTTTTGAGGCCCTTCCTTTTGCTATTTTTTCTGGAATTATTTTTGTTGTTCCATCTATCTTTGTCTCCTTCTTGGGTCAAGAATTTCCTTCAATTATAGGCTCACTTATTGGCTTCTTAATCGCTTTTTTAGCTATAAAAATCAGTTTTCTTACTCCAAAGAACGTTAGAGTTCTCCGTTCTCAAAAAATGGATTTACCACAAGTTTCTCCTTTCAAAATTTTTTCTCCTTATCTACTATTAATAATTCTTCTCATTGTTGGTAAATTCTTTTTTAGTAACTCTCTTTTCACTTTAAATTTTGGTCTCAAACATACTTTTAGTCTCTTTAATCCTGGGTTAATTTTCATTTTAGCTATTATCCCAACCATTTTTCAAAATAGAAAAGCTAAAAAATTTGACCCAAAAGATCTCAAAGAATCTGCTCTTAAATCAATTGAGCCATTTTTGGTTATTACTCTAATTTCGGTGATGGTTCAGTTAATGATCAACTCCAATCAAAACAATTCTGGGAGTCTTTCGTTTCTTCAAATTATCGCCAATAATTTACGTACTCCATTCTTACCTTTTTTATCTCCTTTTATCGGTGCTTTTGGCAGTTTTTTGACCGGGTCTGCTACTATTTCCAATATTATGTTTGGTGGCATCTTACAAAATACAAGTGTTTCTCTTGGGATGAACTCTGCCATAATTTTGTCTCTAGAGTTGATTGGAGCTTCAGCTGGTAATATGATCGCTTTGGCCGATATCCTTCCAGCCCTTGCTGTTGTTGGTCTCAAAGGTCAGGTGAGGGAGGTCCTCAAAAGGGTTCTTATCCCTTGTGCTATTTACGTTATCTTTATTGGCTTTGTCGGTCTACTGATCGTCTAAAAACCGCAAAGTTAAAAACAACCAAATTATCATTACTAATTAGTTATTCTTCTTCTGGTGGTAAAAATTCTTCTCCATTATCACTTACTGTTTGACCGGCTCTCAACCATAATACATAATCACATCCAGTCGCTTTTTTGGCTTCTCGATCCCATCCAGAAGTTGAACATTTTTTCATTTTCTTTCCATTAGCTGTAGTGAATAAAACTAACTTCTCTCCACACTTTGGGCATTTTTCATCTAAATCTTCTGAAGTTCCATTAACCCATTCCACATAATCACAACCGATTGCTTTCTTTGCTTCTTTATCCCATGAACCAGCACTACATTTTTTCATTTTTTTACCAAATCTAGTTACTTGAAGGACCAAATTTGCCCCACACTTCGGACACTTTTCATCTAATTCTTTTGGTTCTACTTCCAACCATTTTACATAATCACACCCCTCATTTTTATGTGTTTGCGGGTTCCATGATCCCTGACTACATCGCTGTAATCTTCTTCCAGTTGCTGTTTCAGTAACTGCACCCAATGGTGCTCCACACTTTGGACAGTTTTCTCCATTTTGAGTCATATCCCATCCTATCATCTTCACTCCACCAAAACCATTACCAGATTATTAGACAGAGACAGTAATTTTTCTGTATAATTAATTTATGAAAACATATTTTGAAAAAATTATCCCTGCTTTCTTGATTATTATTTTCTTTTTTCTTGCCGCTTCTATCTATTCCCGACTTTCCAATCCTTTATCTTTATCAGTCAACAGTAGTGTTACCAACAAAACTGACATCTTTACTGTCACTGGTGAAGGAACTTTCTCGGTTCAGCCTGATATTGCCTATGTTGATGTCGGTATCCAAAAAACCGCCTCTACTGTCAAACAGGCTCAATCTCAGATCAACGAATCTATGAATAAAATTATTTCTGGTCTTAAAACTCTCGGAGTCGATTCCAAAAATATTCAAACTTCACAATATACTATTAACCCTAACTACGACTGGAGTAGTAGTGTTCAAAAAATTACTGGATATTCAGCCAATACTCAATTAAAAATTAAAATTACCGACATCGACAAAATCAATGAAATTATTGATTCAGCCACTGCCAATGGAGCTAATCAAGTTAATAATATTACTTTTGATATTGAGAATAGGGAAGATGCCGAAAACTCTGCTCGAAAAGAAGCTGTCGCCGAGGCCAATCGCAAAGCCGAAGCTGTTGCACGAGCTGCCGGATTTAAGTTAGGCAAAATAATTAGTTATTCAGAAAATTCCAACGACAATTTACTTCGTCCAATCACTTATGCTGTCAAATCTATGTCTGTAGCTAACGAATCTGCTTCAACTAATGTCCAGACTGGTAATGAAGAAATTAAAATTATTGTCAATCTCAGCTATCAAATTAACTAATGACCCCGGTCAAAGTTGTTGTTGCCTCCCAAAATCCAGTGAAGATTGAAGCCGTCAAAGTTGGTTTCACTAAAATGTTTCCTGATAAAGTTTTTGAGTTCCAAGGTGTGTCTGCCCCTTCGGGGGTTTCTTCTCAACCTATTGGCGAAAAAGAAACTTTAACCGGTGCCCAAAACCGAGTTAAAAATATTTTCCATCTGGATTCAGATTATTGGGTTGGAATTGAAGGTGGTTCTAAACATGTTGGTAGTGGAATGGAGACATTTGCTTGGGTTGTTGTTAAGTCAAAAAATAATCACTTAAGCAAAAGCCGAACTGCCTCATTTTTTCTACCCCCAAAAATTGTTGATTTAATTAATCAAGGCAAGGAGCTTGGCGAAGCTGATGATATTGTTTTTGGCCGGACTAATTCCAAACAATCAAATGGTGCTGTTGGTATTCTAACCGACAATGTTCTTACTCGATCCACTTATTACGAAACTGCTGTAATCCTGGCTCTAATACCTTTCAAAAACCCCGGTCTTTATTAACACTATTCTGTTACATAAAAAATATCTACCACTTTTCTTGCCCCACCGGTTATAGTCGTCACTTTATCTTCACCTGCTGATTTAAAAGTCAGTCTTATCGAACTTCCTCCATCAAAATTAACTGCGGTTTTGCATCCCAAATTTTTTAAAATCACTGCTGTGTCATAAACCGTTTTCTCGCCATTCACTGTCACTATAACAAAATTATTTTTATTGATCTGACAAAATGTTTGTCTTTTAGCCTCAGCTCCACCAGACCCTATACTAACTTCTCCCTTGTTTACTATTGCCGGTAAACTAAAAGAAAAAGTATTTTTAACCCCAGCGTTAATCATTGTCTGGTATAGGGTCGGCCTGTTAGTTTTGTTATCAGAAAATATTCTTAAATTTCCACTCCCATCAATCACATAATAACTGTGTGATCTGTAACTAGTATCGGTATATTTATTTTTCTTTATCTGTCCATCAACCAATGTAAACGTTCCATAAGAAGTGTAATCATACCCACTTACTTTATCTACGTCCGGAGTGTGCCAAGCACTCGCATTGATTGCCACCATAATCTTATTCTGCAGACCTTTTTGCGAAACTTCTCTGTCAGCCATCGTATTAACTGTTTCAAAATATTTACCCCAACCGCTAGTAATCGCTTTTCTAAACTGATTTATCGGGTCTTTCACCCATATTCTTGTAACGTAATAATTTGATTTTTTTTCTATAGAAGTTATTAAAGTATTTGACCTGGCGCTCTTTACTATCGTTGCTCCTGCCCCCGGTTCTATTGGCGGATCAGTCACTACCACCGCCGTTGGTACCACAGTTGGATTAATTGTAGTTATGGTTGTTGGTATTCTTGTTGGTATTGTTGTTACTTGTCCTCCTGTTACTGTTATGGTTGCTGTAGCTGTCTTATTGTTGTTTGTCTTAGCTGTTATGGTAGTAGTTCCAGAATTCTTAGCTGTAATTAATCCATTGTTAGTAACAGTAGCTACATTAGTATTACTACTACTCCAAGTAATTGATTTATCACTTACATTATTAGGAATAAAGTTAACTAGTATTTGTTGGCGCTTATTAACTCCCAAAAGAACATTCTTTAAATTAAGAGTAATAGTTGTAGGGGGGACAGGGGTTGGTGGATTAACCTCTTCTTCGTTATCATCATTTTCATCGTCAGTCGGGTGGTTAATCACAACTACTCTTACATTAGTCGTTTTTCCATTACTAGTTCTTGCTGTAACTATCGCTTCTCCAGTATTAATTGCTGTAATCAAACCATTACTATTTACATTGACCACACTACTATTATTACTGCTCCAACTTATTTCCTTATTTGTGGCCGTATTTGGTTCTACTTTTGCCGTTACTAATTGCTGTTCTCCAGGATAAATATTTACCGAAGTTGTACTTAAACTTACCCCGGTCGGACTATTTGGGTCTTCGTTAATTACTACTCTTACATTAGTCGTTTTTCCATTGCTAGTTCTTGCTGTAATCAATGTTTCTCCTGGGCTAACTCCAGTAATTAAACCGCCCCCATTCACTGTTGCTATGTTTGTATTATTACTTAACCAAGTTATATTTTTATTTGTTGCCGTATCTGGCGCTATCATCGCTGTTAATTGTTGTTGTTCGCCAGGATAAATATTTACCAAGACACTGTCTAAACTAATTCCTGTTGGATAAATTACTGTTGGTGTTGTAACTTCTGGTGTTGGTGTTGTCACCACCGCTGATTCTTCAAAAATTACTGTGACTTTCAGACTATCCAATCTGGCATTACTCGTCCTTACCGTTACCGTTGCTACCCCCAAACCTATTCCAGTTACTTTACCTTCATCATTCACTTCTACAACACCAGTATTATCACTACTCCAAGTCAATCCCTTATTTTTTACCTTATCTGGTTTAACTGTTGCCGATAAATTATAAGTCTCTCCTTTTTTAATTGTTAGATTATCATTCGATAACTCTACACTCTCTGGTTCTGTCTCAGCAATTACTTCAACTTCACATGTCGATTTAACTCCACTCATTGCTTTTGCTGTAATTGTCATCTTACCTTCTTTTTTGGCGCTAACCTTACCAAAACTATCTATTGTTGCTATTTCACCATTACTACTTGCCCAAGAAATTGATTTATCTGTTGCATTTTCTGGTAATATTGATGGTTTTAATTCCCAAGTTTGGCCCACAGTTAAACTCAAGTTAGATTCAGATAAAGATATTTTTTCCACTCCAACAGTCGTTCCAGTTACTTTAATCTCTACTTCATCTTTAATTTTTTCATTGTCATCACTAACCACAGTAATCACTGCCGAACCTACTGCTTTTGTTTTTATTAAACCCAACTCATTTACTGTTGCTACATCTTCATTACTACTTGTGTATTTCAGTTCAGTACTATTAATTTCTTGAGGAATTTGTTCTATAGCTATTAAATAATTAACCCCATTTTCCAAATTCAAAATTCCTTCATTAATCAAAATTCCGCTGGAATTATCAACAATATTAATTTCCTCCAACTTCTCAGTTCTAGCCGTTTTTTTTGTTTCTTTTTTATTACTTCCCGCTATTAATATTCCCGACAGAATTAATGACACCAACAAAACCGTCGCTACTATCTTAGTGCCAATATCTGCCTCTTTAATAACTTCCACTATTCTCATAAATCTATACAATACTTTAGCAAAAATAACCCTACTAGAGCATTTGTTAGTTTATTTTAAATTTGATAACATATCATCTTATGATTACAAAACTCGGCAAGCAAAAATTGGAAGAACATCTCCAAAAACTTCAAGACGAACTTAACCGAACTTGTGAAGACCGAGGTAAAGCCGCTGAAGAAGGGGACTTAAAAGAAAACTCTGCCTATATTGCTTATGGCGAACAATCACATGTTTTAAACGCT
>CAZNDF010000029.1:0-7153 GCA_964571775.1 uncultured Gammaproteobacteria bacterium
AATAACTGGTGAATATTTAAGAAAATTAGGGAATTTTATTAATGGTAGATTAAAAAATCAATGATTGAGAAATATTGTTATCGAGAGGTGGATTTTTACCCAGAGGGATATATTAGTGGAGCATTAATTGAAGAAGACGATGGTAAAAAAATACTTTTTATATTGAGTCGGGTAAATAAGGATTTGAAATCAGCAAAAAAAGAAATAATAAAACTAAAAAAAGATTTTAAAAATCAAAAGAAGAATTCAGTAACTATATTTGGTGGACTGGTGATGAAAATTAAATTTAAAAAAACCTCGCCTTTAAAAAAGGAATTTTGGGAAACCGATACAGATATTATTTTGGATGATTTTTATAGATTTAGACAATATGTAAAAGTATTGAACGATAAGCAAGAACTTTATCAAATTATGGTGATGCCCTACCATTTTGATACTCAAAAAAATGAATGGATGTTATCTAATTGGTTACCAGTGTTGTCGACAATTACTGATGAGGAATTGGGAAAAATTGCCATTATGTCTTCACAGACTCAGGTGGATTGTTCGGCCAAGAATATGGCTTTATATACCATTGAATGGGTAAAAGGAATGGATGTGGATAGTGGAGAGATAATTGAAGGTGAAAAGAAAAATATTGGTGAATATAATTGTTAAAATAGACCATGATTAAAGCCATAATTTTTGATTTTGGAAATGTGATTTGTTATTTTACTAACGACATTTTGAAACAAAAGATGGCTGAGGCAGCGGGAAAAACAACAGAAGAGATTAATGAATTAATTTATAAAAATTCAGACATAATGAAACGATATGAGAGTGGACAAATAACATCTGAAGATTTTTATAAAGAAATAAGTCAAATTTGTGGGATTAATCTTCCCTACCAAGAACTAAAAACCATATATTCCAAAGATAAATATAGACGAGTGGAAGGAACAAAAGAATTAATAGAAAGATTAAGAAAAAATTATAAAGTAAGTTTACTGTCGAATACTAGCGAATGGGATTGGGATTATATGATTCAAGCGGCACCAGAAATTTTGACTTTTGAGACAATCACTAAATCGTATGAGGCGGGAGCAATGAAGCCAAGCCAGATAATCTTTGAAGATGCTTTGAAAAAATTAAACTTAAAACCAGAAGAGTGTGTGTTTACCGATGATATTTTGGAATACGTAGAAGTGGCTAAAAGTTTGGGCTTGAAGGCTTTTCAGTTTATTACTGCTGATAAATTTGAAGCTGATTTGAGGTCAATTGGATTAGTTTTTTAATCAAAATGAGAGCCATCACAAAATGGTTTATTGTCTGATTTACCACAACGACAAAGAGTGCGTTTGTTTTGAGAAGGATAAATTTTACCACCGGCTGACTCTAAAGATATCTTGCCCTTGAGACAAAGCGGACCATACTTATCAACTCCAATTGAAGGAGATGTTTTTGGTTCAAGATCTTTTCCGGTTTTTGGATCGATAGCAACTAGTCGTCCAGAAGGACAACAATGACATTCTTCGATAGCAGTTTTTTTGGATTTGGGATTATCTGAATCTTTGGTTAATTCCCAAACTCCACCGGCTCGATGACAAAAACCAGCACCACTACACAAGTGTGGTGTGTCTTTAAGAGTTAACTCTGGACCATTAAAGGTTTCCGTATCTTTTGGGTTATTTTTTAAATTTTTTGGGTTTTCGGTGCCGTCAAAATTATTATGTCGATGAGTACCGTCACAAAAAGGTTTATTTTCGGACCCGCCGCAACGGCAAAGAGTACTCTCTTCATTAGAACAAAGATTTTTGACAGATTCGGTTTTGAGAGGATTCCCTTCTAGATCAAATATGGTTTTTTCTTGGTTAACTGGAATTTTGCCAGAGACGATATAGGGACCATTTTTGCAAATTTTAATTTTAGCCATAAGTAAGTATACACTTTAACTATTGACAAGGGTTATGGTTACCTATACCATAGGTGTAGGTATGGAACCAATAACAAATTTTAAAAAAGCCCACAGCCATTTGGGCAAGATAATAAAAATGGTGGAAGATGGTGATTATTGCATAGATATTATGCAGCAAAATCTGGCAGTAATTGGACTGTTAAAATCAGCTCATCAAATGTTGATGGAAAATCATTTAAAAACATGTTTTTCGAGTGCGATTAAAAGTGGTGACGAAAAGAAAAAAGAAGAAATGATCAAAGAAATATTAAAGGTTACTAAAATGTTTAACCGCTAATGATAAAAAAGGTTTATAAAGTTAGTGGAATGCATTGTAAATCTTGTGAGGTGTTGATAGAAACTACACTAGAAGAATTAAAAGGGGTAAAAAAGGCTGAGGTTAATTTGAATAAAAATCAGCTAGTAATTGAATCAAAAAAAGAAATTACTGATCAAGAATTAAATAAACTGTTTAAAAAAAATGGTTATAATTTTAGCGATCCGGGTACAAGAGAAACATCTTCAACAGAAGTTTTTTTGACAAATAGATGGTGGTGGTTACCGCCAATGGTTATTGCTGGATTATTTTTGATATTAAGTCAGTTAGGGATGGGTAGTTTTTTAAACATTAACTCTCAAAGTTCTTTGGTAGCTATTTTTGTTTTTGGATTAATTGCAGGATTTTCCAGTTGTGGAGCACTGTTGAGCGGGATTATAGTGACCTATTCTAAAAAAAGATGGCAGATACTGTTGGGAAGAATATTAGCCTATGTAATAGTAGGAGGATTATTGGGTTTGCTGGGGCAAAAAATAGCAATGGGTATTTTTACTAATATTTTATTAGTAATAGTTTCTTTGATAATGATAGTGATAAGTTTACAGATGATGGGGATTAAGTGGGCTTTGGGGATAAAAATTAATTTACCAAAATCATGGGTCAAGAAAATTGATAACAAAAAATTACCTTTTACAATCGGGTTATTGACGGTATTTTTACCTTGTGGTTTTACTTTATTAGTTGAAGGTGTGGCAGTAATGAGTGGAGGATTTGGAGCTGGAATGGTAGTGATGTTGGCATTTGTGTTGGGAAGCAGTATCCCTTTGTGGTTAATTGGACTGGGTAGTGAAAAAATGATTAAAAATCAAAAAGCGATAGGACTATTGGTGTTGTTTTTGGTGTTTTATAATTTGTTTTTACAATTTAATCTGGGTCAATATATTAATAAAAATCAAAATATAAACGAAAAAACGACTAATGAAAAGGTAAAAATAATCAAAGCAACTTATACTAATTTTGGGGTGAGTCCATATCAAATAACAGTTAAAAAAGGAGAGAAAGTTAGATTAGAAATTGAGGTGTTGGTAAATGAATATGGTTGTATGAGTACAATACTTTTGCCTGGAATATTTGAAAAACCGCAAACACTAACTAAGGGAAAAACCTTAGTGATGGAATTTACCCCGTCCAAAATAGGCGTTTATCAATTTGCTTGTGCTATGGGAGTACCCCATAAAGGAGAAATAAATGTGGTTGAATAAAAATTTTTTGATAATTTCTTTGATAATAGTCTCGTTTTTGATAGGAGTTGGATTTGGTTATAGCTTAACTCCAGAATACCAAAAGACAATGTATGAAAAAAGTGAAATGGGTTTGGGGGCAGCTGATTATTGGTTAGATTTGCGTTATATAAACGAAATGATTAGACATCACACAGGAGCAATATTGTTGGCCCAGAAAGCTTTAGAAAAAACTCAAAGAGCAGAAATAAAGTCTTTGGCCGAGGAGATAATTAAAAACGAACCGATAGCTATTGATGAGTTATATAAATGGAAAAAAGATTGGTATGGTGACACAAAAAAAGTAAAAGAACCAACAGTGGCAAGTTTAGGTGAGAGTGATGAAACTTTTGATTTACGATTCTTGAATGCATTAATTTGGCATCATCAATCAGGTGTTTTAATGACTAAAGAAGGGCGACAGAAATCCAGCAGGAGTGAAATTTTGAATAACGCTGATGCTGTAGAAATCTTTTTGAACGACAGTCTTAAGAAATTAATTAATTGGAGACAAGAATGGTACAAGATTTAAAAATTAAAGGAATGCATTGTGTGGCTTGTGCCAATATTATTGGTAATAAGGTGGGTAAATTAAAAGGGGTAAATAAAATAGAGGTGAGTTATGCTTCGGAAACAGCGAAGATTGATTACAATAATAATTTAATAAGCTTGGAAAAAATTGATGAAGAAATGGCTAAGCTTGGCTATGGGCTTGATTGGCAAAGAGAAAAAGATATAACCCAAAAAGCTGACAAAGAAATTGATAAGATTTATTTTTCATTACCGATTTCTATTTTGGTTTTTTTGGTAATGGGGTGGGATATTTTGGCAAAATTAGTAAAAGAAATACCTAATTTACCAATTCCAATGGATTTTTTAAATATATTTTTTTGGGGACTAGCAACAGTGATTTTGTTTTGGATTGGAAAACAGTTTTTGATGGGAATAGTTAGATTCATAAAATTTGGGGTGGCAAACATGGACACGTTGGTAGGAATTGGGACGGTGACAGCTTATATTTACAGTACGACGGTAACCTTATTTCCAGAAATTAAAACTAATTTGGGTTTACCAAATGAGACTTATTTTGATGTGACGATTGTAGTTATTGGATTAGTGACTTTTGGGAAATATTTGGAAAGCAAATCAAAAGAAAAAACTGGAGAAACAATTAAAAAACTTTTAGGATTACAAGCAAAAACGGCTTTGGTGTGGCGAAATAAACAAGAAGTAGAAATACTATTAGATGAAGTAAAGATAGGTGATATTTTAATTATTAAACCAGGAGAAAAAATACCGACAGACGGTGTAATAATTGAAGGATCGACATCAGTAGATGAATCAATGATTAGTGGCGAACCGGTACCAGTAGATAAAAAAATTAAAGATCAAGTAATTGGGGCGACAATTAATAAACAAGGGAATATTAGAGTTGAGGCAACAAAAGTGGGTAAAGATACGGTTTTGTCACAAATAATAAAGATTGTAGAAACAGCTCAAAACTCTAAGGCGCCGATTCAAAAAATAGCAGACAAAGTGTCAGCAATTTTTGTACCAACAGTACTAGTAATAGCGGTAGCAGCTTTGATTTTGTGGGTTATTTTTGGGTCGTTATCAATGGGACTGGTTTCTTTTGTGGGGGTATTAGTAATCGCTTGTCCTTGCGCGTTAGGATTAGCGACACCAACAGCAATTATTGTTGGGGTGGGCAAAGGAGCTGGAGAAGGGATCTTGATTAAAAATGCAGAAAGTTTAGAAAAGCTGGCAAAAATAGATACTGTGGTTTTTGATAAAACAGGAACAATTACTAAGGGGGAACCAAAAGTAACAGATATAATTTCTTTATCAAAAGATTATGATGAAGAAGAATTATTGAAGTATGCCGCCTCGATAGAAAAATTGTCGGAACATCCTTTAGCTAAAACTATTGTTAACCAAGCAAAAAAAAGAAGAATTAAATTATGGAAAACGACTAATTTTGAAGCAAAAGAAGGAGTGGGAGTGTTGGGAAAAGTAAATAAGAAGAGAGTGTTTATCCATAAACTAGAGACAGGAGATGAGTTGAGTGAACAAGGTAAAACAGTGGCGATAGTGGAAATTGATCAAAAAATAGTGGGAAAAATCGGCTTAAGCGATACGATAAAAGATGAAGCAATAGAGGCAATTAGAAAAATAAAACAACAAAAAATAGAAGTAATAATGTTAACTGGTGACAATCAAAAGGCAGCTGAATTTATTGGTAAACAAGTAGGAATTAATAATATTATTGCCGGAGTTTTACCTTCGGAAAAAGCCAAAAAAATAAAAGAGCTACAAAAGTTAGGCAAAAAAGTGGCAATGGTGGGTGACGGAATAAATGACGCTCCAGCTTTGGTACAGGCAGAAGTAGGGGTAGCGATGAGTACTGGGTCAGATATTGCCATTGAATCGGCCGGAGTAACTATACTGAATGGTGATATTAAAAAAATATTTAAGACAATTAATTTAGCTAAGATGACAATTAAAACTGTTAAGGAAAATTTATTTTGGGCATTTATTTACAACATAATCGGGATACCGTTGGCAGCTGGAGTCCTCTACCCGTTTTGGGGAATTAGATTAAATCCAATTTTTGCCGGAGCAGCGATGTCGTTTAGTAGTGTTTCAGTGGTAACTAATTCTTTGAGGTTGAAATGGAAAAAATTGAAATAAAAAAGTCTATAAAAAAAAGAAAAAGTTAATAGATTAAACCAACGTATTTGCCAGAGTCAGGAAAATTATTTTTATAGTCAACCAACAAGATTGAGGTTAAAGTTTTTGGTAAAAGATTATTGGGTAAATTATTTAGATCAAGCCAGGTGGAACAAACTTGCCCATCTGGGTGTTGAGGGTCGAGACATTGCTCAAGCTCTTCAAATTTATTGACATCACCTAAAATAAACAATTCAACGCTGTGTTCGTTTTTACCGTGATCTTTTTGATTTAATAAATGATCGCGAAGGTAAAGAATTTTTTGAAAAGTAAATTCGGTATCAGAACCACATTCTTCTTTGATTTCTCGGATACAACCGTCTAAAATTGTTTCTCCATACTCTAAATGTCCACCAATATAATAATAATAATTTTTATTTTTGTTGTGAGTAACTAGAATTTTGTTGTTTTTGATAATAACCATTCGGAGGCGGACATTAATTTGTGGGGATGTCATAAAAGGATTATAGTTTAGTTAATGAAATATAGAAAAGTAAAAATAACAGATGCCTTGGCGGTGCTGTGGAGATTAATAATATTTGTGACTATAGAAATAATGGCGGCGATGTTTTTGCTAGAAAAAGGGTTGATATGGGTGTGGATTTTAGTGTTGGTGGGGCTGATAATTTGGATTGTTAGATGGCATTGTCGGTATTTTGGATATGAATGCGACAAGTGTGGTCATAAACAAACGATTACTTTTATTAAAGAATTTTTTAGTTTAAATTTGGTAAGTCGAAAATATTTAAAGTGTGAGAAATGTGGTAAGTGGAACCGGGCAAAATTGTTGGTGGTGAACTAGATATTAGATGTTAGATCTTAGATGTTAGGGTAAGAAATAGGTTGAATATTGACAAATATTAGCAGTTGATGTATAGTATTGCTAATTATAAATTTATCAAAAAAGGAGAAAATATGAACACTCTTATTCCA
>CAZNDF010000030.1:0-6951 GCA_964571775.1 uncultured Gammaproteobacteria bacterium
ACTCATATAAATTAAAATATCATTTGGCATCAGACTATCTTTATAATACTTCAATATTTGTTTTTTGAGAGGGAGGTAAATTAATTTTGAGCCCAAACAATCACGAAAATCTTTGGCAGTGTTACGATTTTTTTTGTCTATGTTTGGGTTGAATTTTAATTGTGTTAAAACAATTTCGGTAGCTGGTAGAAAAGCACTTTTGAGATCGCAAAGACTGCTTTTGTATTGGACAAAAGAAGCATGAGGTTGATAAAGAACCTTAATGGTTTTGTTGGGGAAATGATTTTTTAGGGCTAATAATGTTGGGGCAATCCGGTTACCTGATTGAGCAAAATCATCAAAAAACAAAATTTGTTTGTGCTCCCATATTAGTTCCAATCGTCTTTTGATGCCTTTGTAGGTAAATATGGCTTTAGAGAACAGATGTTGGCTAATATTAAGACTGTCACTAACAGTGACGGCAGCTAAAATATTTTCAAAATTAAATTGACCAATAAGAGTAGTGTTTATTTTAATAATTCCCTTTGGGGTATGAATAATTATGGTAGTAAATCCTTTTTGGTGAATAGTTTTTTCGATATAGTAATCAGAATCAGAAGTGTTGTAAGTGATAATTTTTGCATTTGAAAAAGGGATTAAATTTTTCGCGCTAGAACTTTGTTGATTGATAAATAGTAGACCATTATTAGGTAAGTTTGTGACTAATTTTTTGAAGGCGTTAAAATTCTCGGCTTCAGTTTTATATGAATCTTTATGTTCCCAATCAGCGCTGGTTATTAGTAAATATTTGGTGGGATAGTAAAGGAATTTAGCAAATTTATCCAAACCGTGAATAGATTCATCTCCTTCCACAATCGACCAATCAGAATCGGAAAATTTTATGGATTCGAATTTATTTTTTGGGTTACCACCAAACATATAACTTGGTTTTTTACTAGATTGAGAAAAAATCCAACTAATCAGAGAGGTAATAGTGGTTTTACCAAAACTACCAGCAATAGTAATTGATTCTTTTTTAATTAGATTTTGAGCAAGATATTCAGTGGCAGAAATATAAGGAATTTTTAATCTTTTGATTTCTTCGAATTCTTTTTTGGTGTTTTCAAAAAGATTATATGAAGAACCAATGATAGCCAGATCAATATTATTATCTATTTCAGTTGAATTTACTGGAATATTGGCTCTTTTTAGGGTGGTGCTAATTGGTGGAAAAATTTTTTCTTGATCTGATCCGGATATCCTAAAACCTCTTTTTTTGAGAGAAACAGCTAAATGTGCTGTCATGGTGCCAACAATACCAAGAATGTGAATATGCATATTAAATTTCTAAGATCTAATTTCTAATGTCTAAAAAATTAATTTTTTATAAAATCTGCCATTGATTGTTTTGAAAGTATTCAAACCCTGGCATATTGCGCTTATAAAAACCAGTGTTGTGAGAGAATCGGCCAAGATAACAATGTTTTAAACCTTTGTCATGACTATCAATAACAGTTTGAAGAACAAGTCTAATAGGTAGATTACCATGATTAAGTGTAGGGTCATAAAAGACATAAGCGATATGACTAATAGTGTCAGAAAAATAGCAAAGGGAATAGGCAACTATTTCTTTTGAAGAGTTTCTCCAAACATAGATGTAATTAAAAAGATGTTGAGTAAAAATAGTTTTAACTGAGCTTATAGGAAAATTCCATTCGAGTTGTTTGATCCAGGAATAAATTTGCTTTTGGACCTCTGGGGTAAAGGAAAAATCTTTCAAAGCAATTAATTCAAAATTAAACTCTTGGGTTTTGTTGATAATACGGCGGTTTTCAGAACTTAATTCAAATTTAGCTAAATTTGAACGACTACTAGAGTCGTTGTACCAAAAATGGATTTTATTTCTTTGAGGCAAGAGACCTTGTTGGTAATTGTCTTCTATGGAATTGTTATTTTGGATATTAAATTGAGTCATTGTCGGATTTTTTAATTTTGAAAGCTTGTCGGAAGGCTTCAGCATCAGACCAAGGGTATTCAGTGTTGCCATGAAGGATAGTGTTTTCATGTCCTTTCCCCATAGCGATAACGACGTCTTTTGGTTGGGCTAACTGGATAGCCAAATTAAAGGCGTCTTGGCGATTGGGAATATTAAAATAAATGAACTTTTTTGGGTTTGATTTAATTATTTTTTTGATTTGAGTAATTTCGGTGGTTTCAATTAATACCGACTCGGGTAAAATTCCGCTAATAATTTGATTGTTAATATCAACAATACTTTCGTTTCGAGTATCATCAGAGGTAATAATGGCGATGTCGGCAAATTGAGAAGCAACTAAGCCCATTTTGGGACGTTTGCTTTGATCACGACCGCCGGTGGCCCCAAAAATAGCAATTATTTTGTTGACTCCTGGTTGCCGAAGTGAAGAGAGAGTATTCTGAATAGCGTTGGGGGTATGAGCGAAATCGACTATAGTTTTAATGTTAAGAGAATTATTTATCTCTTCCCGTCTTCCCTTGGTGAGAGGAAAATTTAGAACTGTATCAACTAAATACTTTGTGTCAATTTTTAGCTGATCGATAATAGCTAGGGCTGAAAGGATGTTATATATTTGATAATAATAAGTGCTGTCGGTAGTAATTTTAAGGTTATTGACTTTAAAATTCAGAGATTGGGAATCGATTTTTATTTCAGAAGCCTGGTAATTTGATTTTTTGTCGATACTGTAGGTGATAAATTTATTATTAAGATTCTTTGATAAGAAAGGATATGATTCATCGTCACGGTTTAAAATGGAAATTTTCGATTGATGAAAAATTTTTGATTTAGCTTGGATATAACGATCCATGTTTTCAAAATAGTCCAGATGTTCGTGTGAAGTGTTAGTAATAACTGAAGCCTCAAATTGGCACCCATAAAAACGGTATTGATCTAAAGCATGGGCAGTAACTTCGCACACAACATGAGTAACTCCATCATCGACCATTTGTTTAAAAATTTTTTGAATAAGGGAAGGATCAGGACTAGTCATATGAAGGCCGGTATCAATTTCTTTATTGCCATATTTTGCCCCAATTGTAGTAATAACTCCGGCATTAATGCCAGCTTTTTTGAGTATTTCGTAAACTAGAATAGAGGTTGTTGTTTTACCATCAGTACCGGTGATTCCAATTAAAGTCAACTTTTTTGAGGGGAAGTGATAATAATTTTGGTAAAAAATACTTTTAGGAAGGTGAAAAAGCTGATTTTTAATTTTTTGAAGCATTTTGAATGAGTTATTATAACAAATAGTTTATTTTTGAAGCTAATTCAAACCAAATAGGGGCGGCAGTACTAGAACCCCAAGGCGATGATTTGGGATTATTAATAGTGACAATCATAGTAAAGCGAGGGTTCTCGCAAGGAGAGAATCCGATATATGAGGCAATAGTTGAAGAATCGGTGTAACCACCTTTAACGGCGATTTGGGCAGTGCCGCTTTTGGCACAAACTTCAAGGTTTTTGGGTCTAAATTGATTAACGACTCCATTTTCAACTGCATATTTTAAAATAGATTTCATTTGAGATACAGAATCTTGAGAAAAAACTTGTATTGATGATTTGGTTTTTGGGTAAGATATTTGATCAAAGTTGTTAGAAAAATGTTTAATAACTTTTGGTTTGACTAATTCTCCGTTGTTGGCAATAGTATTAAAAGCTTGAAGCATATTGATTTGGCTAACCACAATCCCTTGTCCAAACGAAGCAGTAGCTAAATCAATTTCCGGCCAATTCGTTTTTAGCGTTGGTTTGGATTCTCCTTGGAGATCAATTCCGGTTTTTTGATTAAGACCGATTTTTTGGTAATAACGAATAAAATTATCTTTGCCAAGACGACTAATAATATAACTCATACCAATATTGTCAGAATTAAGAATAATATCTTTTAAACTGGCGTTTGGATGAGTGGAATTGTCCCAGTTAGTAATGGTATATTCCCCAATTGTTCTGGGGCTAGAACAACCATCGCAAATATAATCCTTATCGATTGACCCTTGATCTAGGGCCATAGTCATAATGATTGGTTTGAAAATTGAGCCAGGTTCAAAGAGGTCAGAAATAGCGGGGTTACGAGAGGCACTAGCAGTAGCCGAAGATGTGGCAGTTAGACTGGTCATAGCGATTATTTGACCAGTTTTGCTTTCCATAACAGTTATTGAGCCAGAATCAGCATTGTATCGACTAATTCCCTCTGAAAGTATTTTTTCTGATTGGAATTGAATTCCTCGATTGATAGAAGTATGGATATTTTGTCCATCTAATGAAGGAGAATTCCAACTTTTCTTAGTGAGGATAGTTTTTCCAGTAGCATCTTGTGGAGCCCAGGTAAAACCAGTTTTACCTTGTAGTTGTTTGTTGTAATAAGCCTCAACTCCTCCGTAGCCGAGATTGTTCCCTTCTGAATCTTTGGCAACAAAACCTAAAATATCTTTGGCTAAATAGCCTTCAGGGTAATATCTGGATTCATTTTGTTTAATAGTTATTCCAGGAATATTTTTGATCTGGTCTTTTTCTGAATAAGAAAATTGGGTTGGAATATCAATCCACTTTTGTTGACTGTTTTTCTTGAAATTATCTAAAGTGGACTGATTTTCTTTGATAAAACCAGAATGGGCTTGATCAACTTTTTGAAGAACTGAATCAAGATCTTCTTCCATATTTGGTTTATATAAAGAAATTTTGTATTTAGTTTGATTGATAACTAAAGGGAAGTTATCAGATGAAAGTATTTCTCCTCGAGTTGGGTTTTGAGTTATTAGTTTATATGTTTGACTAATAGCTTTTTCTTTTAGTTCAGGGCTTTTGATTACCTGCCAATAGAAGAGGCGTGAGGCAACGATTGAAAAACACAAGATTAGGGATATTAGTAAAAGTTTATATCGTTGAGTCATTAGTAATTTATTTTTAATGACTGATTAATATTTTTAAGGTTAGCAGATGGAGTGGCTTCATTTATTTTTTTTATAGAGGAATTGTCAGCCATATCTTTTTCAATTTGTTCAAGTTCAAGTCGGAGTTGGCTTAGTTCGTTTTGATATTCATCAAGATGATTATTTTGAGTGACGATATTACTAGAGTAAAAGAAAGAAAAGATAACTTGGATAACGGCACTGAGAATAATTATGGCCGTAAAAAATTTAGACATTAAACTATTTTATACGATCTGAGGATACTTGAGCGAGACAGAGGATTCTGATGGATTTCTGAGAAGGTAGGTTTAATAATTTTGGGTTCAGAAATTTTTGAGGAATTTTGGTTAATAAAATTTTTGACTAATCTATCTTCTCCTGAATGGAAAGTAATAATTGAAACTGAACCATTATTTTTGACTACCTCTAGAGACTGTTCTAATAATTTTATTAAGTTGTTATTTTCTTGATTAACAACAATACGAAGACTGAGGAAAATTTTTGTGGCAGGATCGGTTTTAGTTCTTACATGACGTTCTTGATAATATTTTCTGATAATATCGGCTAAAACTTGCCCATTTTTGATTGGTGCTTTTTGTCTTTCTCTAATGATTTGAAGGATAATGGGTTTGCTGTAGAGTTCTTGTCCGAGTTTGGTAAAAATTTCATACAACTCATCAAAAGAATAAGTGTTAATAATTTCTTCAGCAGTTAATTCTTGAGTGGATGGGTCAAGTCTCATATCGAGAGAAGAGGCGTCGTTAAAAGAAAAACCACGATTTTGATTGGTCTGTTGGTTTTGACTAAGACCTAAATCGGCCAATAATCCATCAATTTTGGTCTTGGTTTGATCATCAACTATTTTTTTTAGCTGATTAAAGTTGGCATGAATTGGGTAAAAGTTAGCGTCTAAGCCCAATTCTTTAATCCTGGCGGTAGCAATTTCTAGATTAGAAGGGTCTTGATCAAAACCATAAACAATTCCCCCACCTTTTAAAATTTCAATAGTGTGTCCGCCGTGACCCAGGGTGGCATCAACATAAATTCCACCAGAAAATACCGAAAGACTGGCAATGGTTTCTGGTAGTAGAACTGGACAATGAAAATTCATTAATTACTAATAAGATAGTCACCTGTAATAGTAGTCATATCTTTTTTGGTAACTGATGTCGGAGTAATACTGGTTACATTGCCTTTACCATTTCCACTAGAGAAAGCAGAATAGTAAGAAGGGAAATTTTTAATAAGAACAAAATAATCACTTTTGGTAGTAGTGGTTGCTTTTATAGAAAAATTCTCCGAAGATAAAGATAAGCCAGAATCTTTTTTAATATCGGATGAAGTTTTTAAGATGAATGGAGTTTCATAGCTGGTACTTTGATTATCATTGGTATAAAAAATCAATGATAGAGTGCCGCCAGTAATACCTTCATCATATTTATATTTACAACCATTAGTACAACTAGAAGTTCCTAAAAGAAGGTCTTTTTCGATGTTTTTTGAGGATACTTTGACAGTGTCGCCGACACCTTTTTCCATTTCTAGGCCAGCATCACTGGCGCTATAGATCAATTCATACTCTATTTGGGTAATAGTAGAAGGAATATTGTCAATCTTTAACTTGAGTTCATGACCGTCAGCTCGTGGAATGAGAGAAATAATTGGCTTTTCTGATTCAGAGAGCGTTAATTCTTTTTGGACATTCTTTTGAGGAATGGCAGTATTGTTTTCAGTTTTTTTCTTGCCACAAGCTGAAAGAAAAAAAGATGAAGCAATAACTATCAAGGCAAAAGAGATAAATTTTGTTTTACTCATATTATTTATTTAACTGCTTTTCTAACCAAGTGTCAATTTCGTCACAATTGACACGAATTTGTTCCATAGTATCTCGATCACGAATTGAGACAGTATTGTCTTCTAAAGTTTGATAATCAACTACGAGACACCAAGGAGTACCAATTTCGTCTTGACGGCGATATTTTTTTCCAATATTACTACTGTCATCCCAATCGACAGAATATTTTG
>CAZNDF010000031.1:0-6712 GCA_964571775.1 uncultured Gammaproteobacteria bacterium
CATTGGAAACGGTTGAAGTAGGAGTAATAGTTGATTGTTGGTCCGAGTCTGTTTTTTTATCGTTGGCTGATGGATTTAGAAGTAAGGTATAAGCCAAAACTCCGGCAACACCAAGAAAAGTGATGAGAGAAATAATAAATAGGATTTTAAAAATATTTAGTCTAGGACTTTGATGAGCATCATCGAATGGTTGGTCAGGAGTGGTATCGGTGGCCAAAATTTTGTCAATCTCAGATTTTATTTGTTCTGGAGTTTTAACTGGCTCTTGGACAGGAGTTGGTGGAGTTGGAGGAACAAAATCGTTTTTTGGTGGGTTAATAAGAGGGATTTTTTCGGGTTCATTTGAGGGCATTTGAGGGTAGTCATCATCAGCTTCTAGATTGGCGGCTAATGAAGGATGGACAGGAGATTCAAGTTGAGGATTATTGATATCTTTGAGAAAAGCTTTTTCATTAGCAGTATCTTTGACTTCATCAAGTTTTACTGTTGTTACTTCTTCTGGGGCTACAGTATCAGGGGTAGTTTCTGGTTTGATTGAGGCAGCGTATTCATCAAGGATTTTTTGGTAATCATTGGCAGTTTGGCCTGGTTGATTTTTATTGTTGTTGTCGTCCATAAATAATATTCTCATTTACGAAAAAATATTGCAAATTTAAAAATAATCTCTATTATTTAATTATGAATAAAAGATTATTGACAACGTTTTTCTTTTTGATGGTTATGTTGAGTGTTGGGGCTAAAAGTGTATTAGCAGCTGGGTTTAACTTGAAATCAATTGGATCAGTAGATACAAGCGGTCGGCAAATTTCTCATTGGTGGTATTCAGGATCAACTCCAGTTATGGTTGGTGAAGCTCCAAGTGGAAGTACGGTAACAATAACAGTTGATGGTACTGAAAGCACAGTGACAGCTGATTCGGAAAATAATTGGTCCTATTCAGTAGGATCTTTATCAGATGGAGACCACACCGTAGCGATTGCCAATAATGGTTCAACAATAAGTTTTACTTTGACTACAGGCGCGGCTAATGTGAATTGGGAAGCAGTAAATGCAGATGCAGGGACAACAACCTTACCAACGGTAGGAGTCGTTTTCCCGACAATATTATTGTCAAGTACTGGAGCAGGATTGATGTTGGTAGCAAAAAAGATAGCGAAGAAGAATTGATTTGGTAAAATGGGAAATGAAATTTTTTGTTCAAACTTTTGGATGTATTCAAAATACTTCTGATTCGGAAAATATAAAAAACTATTTTTTGATCGAAGGAAACCAAGAGGCTAAAAACTGGAAAGAGGCAGATATTATGGTAATTAATACCTGTATGATCCGTCAATCAGCCGAGAACAGAGCTTATGGTTTTTTGAGAAATGCTCAGAAGTTAGGTAAAAAGATAATAATAACTGGATGTTTGGTCGGAGTAATGAATAAGAATGCCCAAAAGAATATGGAGACAAGAAAAAACTTTCCAGGAATTGAATTTAAATCGCTTGATGAATTTAAGACTGATTGGGAACCAATTAAAAAATTTAATGGCGTAGTTTTAATCCCAATAAGTTATGGCTGTAACAATATGTGTTCGTATTGTATTGTGCCGCAAGCTAAAGGTCGAGAAGTATCAAGAAAAATGGAAGAAATATTGACTGATGTGGATAATGCTATCAAGAATGGAAATAAAAACGTTCTATTGATAGGTCAAAATGTTAATTCTTACGGGGCAGAATTGAGTGACTGTGGTTATGTGTCGATGGGTAAAAAAAGATTCAAAAGTCTGTTTCCAGAATTATTGGAGAAGGTAGCCCAAAAAGATTTAGAAAAAGTATCTTTTGTAAGTAATAACCCTTGGGATTTTTCAGACGATTTAATTGAAGTAATTGCAAAATATAAAAATATTGATCGACTAATTCACTTACCTTTTCAGGCTGGTGACGACGAGATACTTAAGAAGATGAACCGAAACTACACTAAACAAGAATATTTAGACTTAGTAAAAAAGATCAAAAATAAAATTACAGATATCAGGTTCAGTACTGATATTATTATTGGCTTTCCAGGAGAGACTGATGAAAAGTTTGAGGAGACAGTAGATATCTGCCAAAAGGTTGGGTTTGAAATAGCTTATTTAAATAAGTACTCTCCCCGACCCGGAACGGTAAGTGCAAAATTATATAAAGATGATGTCCCAATGAAAGTGAAGAAAGAAAGATGGGTGAGACTGAACGAGCTAATTAATAAAAATTTCTGAGAAATAATTATTTTAGATATTTGGTGATGTTCGAGTTGTGTTCATCTAAGGTTTTGGCGTAATACATTTTACCGTCATTGCCGGTGATGTAATAGAAATAATCTGACTCAGTTGGGTGGAAAGCAGCATAAAGAGAGTTATATCCAGGGTTACAGATAGGACGTGGAGGCAAACCTTGATTTTGGTAGGTATTAAAAGAAGAATTGGTTTCTTTGATTTGAACACCAGTAACCGGTTGCCAATATTTTGAGATTGATTTGCTTTGACTGTCACGAGCATACTGAACTGTGGCATCTATTTGAAGAGGCATATTACTATCAAGACGATTAAAAAGAATTCCAGCAATCATTTTTTTTGATTCCAGAGATTTACCTTCACGCTCGAGTAATGAGGCTAACACTACAGTTTCAGAGTCAGAAATGTCAGAAGTAGCCCCCTCTTTGGCTTGAGAAAATTTTTTGTCAAAATTATTTTGGATAGTGGAAAAAACTTGGTCTAAGGTAAAATATTGCGGGATAAGATAGCTATCTGGAAAAATATAACCTTCTTTTGGTTTAGCGGCTTTAATAAAATCAGTAGATTTGATTTGAGAATCACTAGGAAAAATATCCGATAATTCTTCGGTTCGCAGACCTTCAAGGATTTTAATCCAATAATCAGTAACTCCAGATTGGGTAAGTTTTATGGCAATTTCTTTGGTCGAAAGGTGTGAAGAAATCTTAAAATTACCAGCCTGAATTTTTTGGTTTAGAGAAAGTCGATAATTGTAATAAAGAAAAACATATTTATTTCTAATAAATTTGGCTTCTTGAAGTTTTTGGGCAATAGATTTGATCCCTTCGCCTGATTTGATAGTAAAAATCCTAGAGGTTTCGTCAGTAGATACTGGCTGATTATTTTTATAAATAAAACCAAAAATCGCAGCAGAGACCAATAGAATTAAGACAAAAAATGAAATAAGAGTTTTCTTGAGCATTTAGATTTCATCAAATAAAGCTCGGCGATAGGTGTTCTTTGGTTCATCATGAATAAAAATCCGACCACATTTACAAGTGACTGTCATTTTACCGCGAACTTCTTTGCGGATACCTTTGGACAAAGGAGTACCACAACCAACACATTTTTTTTGGGATAATAACCAGGCTTGAATTGGAGCAATTAGATCTTTGATCATAAGTTTTTTTATGAACTAATAACACGTTTTAAAATAACTGCGGCAGCGATAGCATCAATATTTTTCTTGTAGTCTTTTTTTGGCTTTTTATTGGCCAAATAAATCTGGTCAGCTTCGATAGTACTAACAGCCTCTTCGACTGTCTCTACAGGTAATTTTACCATGGTTTTGAGCTGATCGACAAATTTTTGGGTGACTTGAGCAAATAAACCTTGACTGATCCCAACATAAATTTTGTCAATAGAATAATCACTGATTATTTGCTCTAAGTGATGGATAAAATTGGAGTCGTTTTGGATAACAGTAAGTGGTTGAATAATTCCTTTTATAGAAATAGCAATACCGATTCGCTTGTTACCATAATCGATTGAAAGAGCGTTCATATGGGTATTATAAGGCAAGTTGAGATTTTATGATTAAACGACGAATATAAGTACCAGGAGGACTGCAAGTAACAAGAGTTAATGTTTTTGAATCAAACCTTTGCTCAAGAACAGAAAGGTCAGTTGGTTGGACTTCGTACATTTCTTCAACAACGTATTTATAAGTTGATTTGTCGTATCTTAAAATAATTTCATCGCCTTGTTCGAGTTTATAGAGAGTAGAAAATATAGTTAAATAATTTTTAGAATTAAAAAATTGAGGTAAAACAGAATGACCAAAAACAACAGTGTTACCAAGTTGTCCTGGAAGGGCAGTTTGAGGATACTGAATTAGACTTTTTTCCAAATCCATACTGCCAATAGTGACAACAGCATCGATTATTTTTAGTTTAGGAATAGAAATATAATAAGTAGAACTGCTGCTATCAATAATCTGACTAGTGAGACTGGTGTTATCGGAAGAATTGACGAACCAATTGGAAAGCTGAGTATAATCAACAGATGATTGACCAAGAATGTTTGATTGGTTATATGATTTTGAAGATGTAGGATCAATAATTTGTTTAAGCTTGCTCGAGTAAGTTAGTTGAAACTTAATAATAGGGAAAAAAGCAAAACTAAAAAAGACGAAACCAGAAAGAGAAAGTAAGCCAATAATTATTTTTTTTTGCTTGGCCAACCGAGTTGTCTTTTTAGATTCTTTTTTAAGATAAATATAGCTCACAATGATTCTGTTTTAACTTCAAAGTTGATATTTTCTGCCTTGAAAGGCAAAAGAGGAAAACTAGTACTAATGTGGAAATTATACGCTCTAGGAATCATTTTTTTTATGACTTCATTCCCCTGCTTGATAGTTTTGGCAGTCAAAGATTTTTGAACTTTTGGAATATCAATTTTAGGGAGTGATTTACCAAAAATAGTTAGGGTTCCTGTAGCTTGAGAAGTTTCAGTTTTGTTAATTTTGAAAGAGATAGTAAAATCGTTAGGATTAAATTCGGTATTATTAAAATCTGCTTCACTAGAAAGGAAATGACTTAATAGTTGGTTTTTTGTTTCAGATGGCAGAACAAAAACAGTGACCGAAGCATTAACGGTTCCAGTTAATTCATCGGCGGCTTCTCCAATTTCACGACTAAGCTCAAGATTGTTTTTTTTGCTTTGAATAGTTTCTTTGATGATACCAGAGACACTACCAAGAGTTTGGGTGACTTTGGTTTCAATGTTTTTGGAAATTTCTTCGTCGATTTTGGATTGAATAGCAGTTTTATCTTCTTGACTAACTGCTCTTATTTGTTGGCGACTACCACCAGAAAAAGTTGAGGCGGTTTTGGCAATGAGAGAGGTGTCGGGGTAGTCTTTAAATTTCAGTTGGGAATCTGATGCAATATTAAATTCAGAACCAATATCTAGAGCAATAATAACAGTTTTAGTTTGACCTAAAGTGATAACGCCTTGGTCAAGGTTAGAACTACTGGCAGCAATTGAGATAGCGGTAGTAAGCTCAAATTTTTTACCAGTTGAATCAGTAATAATTGATCCTTTGGGTATATTTTGAACTTTATCGACTTTGTTGTAAACAATAATTTCTCCTTTGGCTTTTTCACCAATAGTTTTTTGGCCAGTGGTTTGAATGGTTGCTTTTGCTTCAACTTCAAAAGATTCTTTTTGAACAGGAATAATTGATTGACTGAAGTCATCTGAAGAAGCACTAGTTTTTAAGGTAACTGGGATTGATTTGTTGAATTCATAAGGAGTCATAAAAAGAGTTATTTGGCTTTTGATGAAAAAGAAAGGAATAAAAAAAACAAAAGGAAGAATGATAAGAATGATCCAAAGAAAATTAAAGTTGATTTTGGGAAATTTATTTTTTTTAAAGAAATTGAAAGAAAAATTTATTTTTTGTTTTTTTTCTAAATTGGGTAAAGGTGAAACTATTGGTGGTTCAAATGGATCAAGATTAGGTTCAGGAAGAGTATTAATAGTGGGAGGAAGATCATTGATACTAACAACAGGAATAGTTGGAGAGGAAAACCCTAGATCTTGAGGCGGAACTTCATCTAAAATTGCTTCTTGAACAGGAGAGTTTGATGACGAATCAATGTTTTCTTGAGGATCGACAATTACGTCTTCCAGGTCAATATCTGGTTGGGGTTGGGGTTGGGTTTCAATTGATATTTTTTGGGTGTGATTGAGTTGGGCTGAAATAACTTTGGTAAAAATACTAACAATATCATTGTCGGAATAAAGTTTAATATCGGGGAGATGAAGAAAAGTTTCAATATTCTTTTTACCAATCCAAGGGAAATTTTTTAGAGAAGTTAGAGTAAAGTTATCAACTTGACCAAAGATAATTATTTGTGGAGGCAAAGCTGATTCAGAGTTGAGTTCAACTAAGGTTGATTCTAAAATCTGACCAGTGAATTCTCCATCAAAACCTTTTTTGATTCTTTCTTTGACATGACCAAGATAAACTAAGGAAAGGTAGAACTCGTGTTCGGAAAGATGAAGTAAAATAAAACTGCTAGGAAAACCATCTGACTGATTTGACTCCTCAACTAAAGCATCATCTTCGGCTAAAAATCCAGAAGGGTTTAAGGATAGTTCTTTGCAAATATCTTTTATAAATTTAACCTTGGCGGGTAAAATTTTACCATCATTACTAATCCAAAACGGGGGTACAACAAAAGCCGCAGATGACGGTTCTTGATCTTCGGTAATGTTAGCATTGAGCGAAGCAATAGAAAGTGATTCATCGACAGAAGTAATCAAAGAAGAACCATCGCTTTGATCCCAAGACTTTTGGGGACCGACAGATAAAACCCGATAGGTATTATTGGCACAAGAAATTAAAGAAACCGAAACTTTGGCATCTTGAATATAAATTAACCAAAAACTATTGTCCTCCATAGTATA
>CAZNDF010000032.1:0-6637 GCA_964571775.1 uncultured Gammaproteobacteria bacterium
ACTATGTAGAAACTGTCAATGGTTGGAAAAAACTTATCAAACCTTTCCTTTGGCTTGATGTTTTGAAACTTAAATTTTGGGAAACCTATTATTGGAAAAATACCCATACTGTTGTCGCTTTTGCTCAAGAAGATCAAAAAATTATTTCTTCTATCACTGGACGTAACGATATTAAGCTTTTCCAAAACGGGGTAGACAATAAATTTTTTGAATCAAAACCAAAAACAGACAAGAGCAAATTTCCATCCCTACTATTCGGCGTTTCCAATATGAAATGGATGCAAAATCGAGAATCAGTTGAAATGATTATTAAAGATTCTTGGCCAATAATCAAAAAAACTATTCCTGATTGCAAACTTTTTATCATTGGTCGTTCCGCCCCAGAATATTATGGTCACTATCGCTCAACAGACATTATTGTCGAAGAAGCTGATTTTGATGGTCAAGCACATGACCCTATGTATTACTATCAATATTGCTGGGCTTTAATTGCCCCTATGGGAAGTGGTGGTGGTAGCCGTAATAAATTCCTCGAAGCTATGGCTTGCCGCCTTCCTATTATTACTACCCCCGAAGGTATGGGTGGAATCAAAATTGAAAATTACAAACAATCAATTGTTTGTAAATATGAGGATATTGCTAATAATACTATTGACCTATTAAAGAATGATAAAAAAAGAATTCTTATGGGTGAGGAAGCCAATAAACTCATCAGTGGTAAATATTCCTACCAAAATAGTGTCAATGGCTTGAATAAAATCTACCAAGAAATAAACAAAAAATAGTATGGACTTATCAATAATTATTTTAAATTATAATTCGGGGGATTATCTCCAACAATGTCTTGAAAGCATTGCTAATTCTGATTTGGGAAAATATCAAACAGAAACTATTGTTGTTGATAATTGTTCCACTGACACCAGTATTAATCTGGCTCAAAACAGCAATTTTTCCAACACCAAATATCTTATCCTCGATAGTAACAAGGGGTTTGCAGCCGGCAATAATCAAGGAATAAAACTAGTTAACTCTGACTCTAAATATGTTTTATTTCTTAACCCAGACACTATTGTTGAACAGAACACATTCAAGAACATGATTGATTTCTTTCAAACAAATAATGACGTTGACGCTGCTACTTGCTATATCAACTTGGCTACCACCAATCAAATGCAACCAGAATGCCACCGAGGTTTTCCTACTCCATGGAGATCATTTTGTTATTTTAGCGGTATCTCCAAAATTTTTCCCAAATCAAAAATATTCAATGGTTATTTCCTTGGACATTTAGATAAAACCGTCAGCCACCCAATAGAAGCCTGTGTTGGTGCCTTTTTGATGGTCAAAAAAACTGTCGGCGAAACCATTCATTGGTGGAACGAAAAATATTTTTTTTATGGTGAAGATATTGATTTTTGTTATCAATTACACCAGCTTGGTTTCAAGCTATATTTCAATCCAGATAGTAAAATAACCCATTTTCAGGGAGTTTCATCTGGTATCAAAAGCCAAAGTCGTAAAATCACTCAAGCCAGTCGCCAAACTAAAATAGCTGCCGCCAAAGCCAGTACAAATGCTATGAGAATTTTTTACCAAGACAATCTTTTTCCAAAATACTCACCACTAACCCAATATGTTGTTTTGTTTGGTATAAAATTACTTGAATTTAAAAGGCTAATTAAAGCTAAATATTTATGAAAGAAAATTCTTCAAAAAAACTCCACATCGTTATCGATGCTCGTCTTTATGGGCCAAAACATACTGGTATTGGCCGCTATACCAAAAATTTACTCCAAGCCTTAACTAAACAAAACGGATTTTCAAAATATCGATTTACTTTAATAATTTATAAAGAACTAGAATCAGAAATCAAAAAAGACTTAGGTGATAAATTTAATTATGTCACTACCAAAATACGCCACTATTCCATTAGAGAACAACTGATTTTACCTTTCATATTGTATCGACTCCACCCAGACATAGTTCATTTTACTCATTTCAACAAACCCATACTTTATTTAAAAACATCAGTTGTTACTATTCATGATTTAATCAAACATTTTTTCAAAGGCCGCCTCAATACCACCAAAAACGCCACTATCTATTGGATCAAACATTTTTTTTACATGATATTAACCAATATCATTATTAAAACAAATACTATCATTGTTCCTAGTGATTTCTGGCGTGACTATATCATCAAAAATTTCAACATTCGTCCCGAAAAAATTACTACTACCCACGAAGCCGTAGACCCAAATTTCATCAGTAAAATTGATCAATTAAACAAAAATAGCGATCAAAATAAAACCCCCGAAAACTACATCATTTATACTGGTAATTTGTACCCCCACAAAAATGTTAATGTTATCATCGAAGCTTTGCGTTACTTACCCAACATAAAGCTAAAAATAATTTGTGCGAGAAACTTTTTTACCGAAAGGATAGAAAAACTTGTTAGTAAATACAAAATAAAATCCCAAGTCGAATTCTTGGGGTATATTCCAGATACTGAATTTAAAAAGATTTACTCTGAAGCCATTGCTTTGGTTCACCCTTCACTTATGGAAGGATTCAGCCTTACCGGGCTTGAAGCTATGGCTTTAGGTTGTCCGGTTATTTCATCAAACAGCAGTTGTCTTCCCGAAATTTATCAAGATTCTGTTCTTTATTTCAATCCAGACGATCCTCAAGATTTAGTCAGCCAAATCAAAAAGATTCAACAATCACCTGATCTTAGAGAAAAGTTTATCAAATTAGGAGCCAGCCAAGTCAAAAAATATTCTTGGGACAGTACTGCTCAAAAAACATTCTCTGTCTACAAAAATTTACTAATTAGAAATTAGAAATTGGATATTAGAAATTTAAAAATTGCTATCTTTTATGACTGGCTTAATCAGTGGGGCGGAGCTGAAAAAGTGTTACTCGATATTATTAATATTTTTCCTCAAGCTCAACTATTCTCTTTAATTTACGACCAAAAAAAAACATCATGGTTACCAACAACCGCCAAAGTGACTACTTCCTTTATTAATCAACTGCCATTTCATTGCAAAAACCCGATCTTTTATACTCCATTTGATTTTTCTCAATTCGATATTGTTATTTCCACTACTTCTACGGTTGGCCATTGTCTTATAACTCCTCCTTCCATTCTTTCTATTTGTTATTTTCATAACGTAAACCGTTATCTTTATCAAACGCCAGCACAATTTAAACTACTCAAACCGTTACTCAAAAAATATCAAAAAACTGATTTTATTTATGGTCAGAGACCAGACTATCTTCTTTGTAATTCTAAAACTGTCCAAGAGAGAATTAGTCATCACTACCATCGAACAGCCCAAGTTATTTATCCAGGGGTTGATACTTCCTTTTTTACCCCCAAAAAAAATGAGTCGTCAGACCCTTATTTTTTAGTTGTTTCCCGACTTGTCCGTCACAAAAGAATCGACCTTGCCATCAAAGCCTGTCATCAGCTTGATAAAAAACTTATCATTGTTGGAGAGGGGAGAGATAAACAAAAACTTTTACAACTTAAAAACAAAAATCCAAAATCAAAAGTTATTTTCCTTGGGAAGGTATCACAAAAAAAATTACTTGTTCTCTACCAAAACTGCCAAGCCTTAATTTGTCCCCAAATAGAGGATTTTGGACTGACTCCTGTCGAAGCTCAATCTTGTGGTAAACCAGTTATTGCTCTTAATAAAGGGGGATTAACAGAAACCATAATTAATGGTAAAACAGGCATTCTTTACCCACACCAAACAACCAAGTCGTTAGTAAGCGCTATCAAAAAATTTGACCCAAAAAAGTTTTCTGTCGATGATTGTGTTAATTCCTCTATTAGGTTCTCTCAATCTAATTTCATGTTACACTTTAAACAAACCATTAACCAATTATGGCAACAGCATCAAATCACTATATAGTAATTCTTTGCGGCGGCACCGGACCTCGTCTCTGGCCTTTATCATATGCTAGTCAACCAAAACAATTTCTTCCTCTTTTTAGTTCCAAAACTATTTTGGAACAAACTCTTAGTCGAGCCCAAAAAATCTGTCCTTCAAAAAATATTTTTATCCTTTCAAATCAACGTTACCAATCAAAATTAGAAAAATTGATCGGAAAAAGAATTCCTTCTTCTAATTTTATTTATGAGCCAGACAAAAAAAATACCACCATGGCTATTGTTCTGGCTTTAGCTCACATCCAAAAGATCAACCCTGACGCAGTTATCACCACCACTCCAGCCGACCATTACATCAAAAAAAAGATAAGTTTCAAAAAGACTATCAATCAATCAGTTAGTCTCGCCAAAAGACATCACAAAATTCTCACTATTGGAATCAAGCCTTCATTCCCAAATATTGCCTACGGTTACATAATTCCTCAACAAAAAAATAAACCAGTTTCTAATGTTAGTCTTTTTATTGAAAAACCAGACAAAGAAACAGCTCAAAACCTAATCAAAAAAGGTGCTTTTTGGAATTCAGGTATTTATACTTTCACTTTGGCCGATATGGTTTCAGAAATAGAGAGGCTTCAACCACAATATTTTGCCCTATATCAAAAATTAATTACTCTCAAAAACCTTGAGGGCAAAGAGCTTACTAGTATTTACAAACTGTCACCTGATCTACCCATAGACCGATCGATTTCAGAGAAAAGTGACAAAATGTTTGTTATCCCGGCAACTTTTGACTGGAGCGATATTGGTGAATGGAAATCTATTCATCAAAAATCTCCTTCTGACAAAGAAGGTAACTCTATTATTAATCGGCAAACGGAGTACCTTTCTTTTAATTCTCAGAATTGTTTAGTTAATGGTCCAAAAGGAAAATTAATCGGACTTGTCGGTGTTAGTAATTTAGCTGTTATTGATACCTCTGACGGTCTTTTAATTTGCAATTTAGACCAAAGCTATCATGTTCGTGATTTAGTTAGTCTTATGGTTAAAAACAAAAAATATAAACAATATTTTTTAAAAAAATAATGAAAAACAAAACCGGTTTTAATATCTTTAAAAGATGTCTCGATATTTTTAGTTCTATTTTTCTTATCATCCTCTTTTCCCCGATCTTTTTGATTACCACCATCCTTATAAAAATTACTTCACCTGGACCAATTTTCTTCAGACAAAAACGAGTCACTAAAAATAATCAAGAATTTTGGATGTACAAGTTCCGCTCTATGTATACCGGAGATAATGATAAAAGACTTCGAGAAAACTATCCAGAACTTTGGAAAAAATACAAAGAAGCCGGATGGAAATTACCTATGTCAGAAGACCCTAGAATTACTCCTATTGGGAAAATTATTCGAGCTTCGTCAGTTGATGAATTTCCTCAACTTATCAATGTTTTAAAAGGGGAAATGAGCTTGATCGGTCCCAGAGCTTATCGTGAAGAAGAATTGCAAGAATACGAAAAAAAATATCCTCACACCAAAAAATATATAAACGACATCCGTTCTGTAAAACCAGGCATCACCGGCCTTTGGCAAACATCAGGACGTAATGAACTTAATTTTGAACAACGTGCCAAACTCGATTCTCAATATATTCGACACCAATCAGTTGCTCAAGAAATCTTGATTATCCTCAAAACACCTATGTCCATGATCTCTCGCTGGTAAATTTTGCTGTTTTTGTTTAAAATTTATCTATGGATCTAATCACTAAAGCCGCTAATACTAAACCTGGAAAAAAAGTTAAAAAAAACCAACACAAAATACTCAAGGTTGTTGGTGTTATTTTTTCAGTCATCATCCTTCTTACTATTGGGTTGTTTTTCACTGCTTTTTTACCAGGAAAAGAACTTATAGCTCAGTTAGAATCAACCAAAATTGAAGCCAATAAACTCCAACAATCAGTTAGTGACAAAGACTTAGATCAAATCAAAATCAACCTTGATAATCTCAAAAATCATTTAGGCCTAATCGAATCATCTTACTCTAAACTTAAATTAGTCGGCTCATTACCCATCATCAATAATTACTATAAAGATGGACAACAAGCTTTAAGTATTGCCAAAAATGGTCTAGAAACAGGAGATATCTTAATCAAAGCAGTTGAACCATACAAAGATTTCTTGGGTATCAAAGGTGGAGCCACCAGCAGTACTCAAACTACCGAAGACAGAATTGAGTTTTTAACCCAATCCATTGAAGGATTAGTTCCATATTTTGATACTGTCGAACAAAAAGTTGCCCAAATCCAAACTTCTCTCAATCAGATTAACGCTTCCCGTTATCCAGAAGAAATCAAAGAGGTTAAATTAAGATCAACTATTACTCAAGCTCAAGAAATGGTCGATCAAGGTTACAAACTAGTCAAAGATGGAAAACCATTAATCTCCAAAGTTTCTTGGCTCCTCGGTAAAGATAGTCCTCGCAAATATTTAATGGTCTTTCAAAATGACGGCGAACTTCGTCCCGGTGGTGGGTTTTGGACTGCTTATAGTACTCTCACTATTTCCAATGGGAAAGTTACTCCAGGTAATGCTAGTAATATTTACGACCTTGATGACAAAATTAACAGCCGAGTTCCAGCACCAAGATTAATTAAAAACTACCACATTAACGTTCCTTACCTCAATCTCCGAGATAGCAACCTTTCTCCTGACTTCCCAACTAATGC
>CAZNDF010000033.1:0-6560 GCA_964571775.1 uncultured Gammaproteobacteria bacterium
TCAATTTCAAAAGGATAGTTTTGTCTTTTTTGGGTTAAAAATTTTTGATAAATTTCTTCGACTTGGTCAAAGTTCTGACAAGAAAAATTTTCAACAGGGGTAATGTTATGTTTTTTGAGGAATTCTATTTTTTCGGTTTCAGTAGTGAATTGGTGAGAGGTGGAATTAATGTCGACAGCATACAGACTACAAAAATCAGAAAATTGTCCATCGAGACGTTGAGAGATACCGGAAGCGGCGTTGCGAGAATTAGAATAGTTAAGGTTATCGTTAATTTTGTTTAATTTTTCAAAGTCATCATTTAACATGATAATTTCACAACGGATAGCTCCAGAAAAATGATCTGATAATTTAAGTACAGCATTTTTCATTTTGACGACATTTTGGGTAATAACATCGCCAATATGGCCATCGCCACGGGTGATGGCTTCAATTAGCTCACCATTTTTATAGATAATTTCTAGTGAAATTCCATCACATTTGGGTTGAACTACAAATTCAGTGTTTTTAGGGATTTTTTTGAGTTCAAAATAATGGATTAAATCGTCAAGTCGATTAACTTTGTTTTGAGAACCCATAGGAATGGAATGAGACTTTTTGTCAAATCCAGTGTTGAAATGGGTAGTGCCAACTTTGGTAAAAATTCGATGATAAGGTAATTTTTTACGTAAAGTATCTTCGAGAATATCCCAAGTATGATCATCCATAATGGGTTTACCACTGGTATAGTAGGCTTTTTTGGCATCGATCATCAATTCACCAAGTTTTTCTGGAGAAATATTTTTGAGTTCAGGAGAATCAAGAGTGATCATAAAGGAATTATAAACTAGAAGATAAAAAGAATTTTAGTTCTAGATGTTGACAAGACAGTAGTAGGCACCTTTGGTGGAACCGCGTTTTTCGATAGCACCACTATCAACTAATTTTTTGAGATCACGCCAAATAGTATCGTCAGAAACCATGGGTAAAAGTTGTTGGGCGTCTGGCATACGTAAGCCCCCGAATTGCTGCATATATTCAACCAATTTGATTTGTCTTTCAGTAAGATGGATTTGTTTGCCGCCAAGTTTTTGTTTGAGCTTGATATCGCGAGAAAGTGATTGGACTTTGTCTTTGACTCGAGAAAGTTCAATAGAAATTGCCTGGGTGAAATAAGTAATCCAATTAGTGAGATCTCTTTTGAAAATATCAGAGGAAAGAAGATGAGTATTTTGAATGGTGTTGTAATAATCTTCGGCGTTACGGTCAAAATATTCTTCCATAGAGAAAAGACGGCGAATATCATAACCTTGGGCGTAAAGAGGGAGCATAGCGAAGGCTCGAGAAACTCGACCATTACCTTCGATAAAAGGGTGAATAGCAACTAAAACATATTGGCTGATAGCTGATTTGATGGCTGGGTGAACTTCTTGGGCTTCTGGACTGTTAAGCCAATCAATTAAATCAGCCATAAGATATGGAACTTCAATAGCCGGTGGTGGTCGGTGAGCGATTTCTCCGGTGCGAGTATTTTTGAGAACAACTTGTTGATGACGATACTTCCCTACTTCTGTTTCGGGAATAATTTTGGCGGTAGTAAGCTGATGAATTCTTTTAATAATAGTTTCACTATAAAAGAAGGGACGATTTTTGTTGTTGGGGTCAAGGTTTTTTTCTTCGGGAAGAGGCATGTTGGCATCATAGAGTGACCACAATTCTTCAAGATAGGACATAACATTACGATAGTTAATGACTTCTTGGATATCACGTTCTCCGGCGGTTATTTGATGACCTTCGACAAGTCGGGCAACTTCTTGGAAAGTTAGGTCATTACCTTCGATCCTGGTTCCGTAATGAACAGTACGAACAATAGCTTCTTGTTGAAATTGTTTCTCATAGGCAGGAATAAGCGGGGCTTCATCAATGACAGCTTTGGCTGCCTCAATGTTACCGATATTCTTGAGAATCTGATTATTGATTGAGAAAACAGGAGAAAACATGCTGTCTGAATTATAACACTTTTTGAGAAATGGTTAAGGGGAAAATGCGGAAATTAGATCATAGATTTTAGATCGTAGAAAAATTAGGATAAAAATAAAAAGTCTAGGGCGGATTTGGGATCGACGTTAGATTCGATCATTTGAATTGCTTTGATAATATTTTGGACTAACTGGGAATTTTGAGGTGAGGGGTCTTTAATTAGAATCTGTTGATAGATCTGGAGTTGCTCTTCTAAAAAGGGCAAAACTTGAGTTTTGTCTTTAGAAAGAGATTCACTAGTCAATAAATCTTTTTTAATATCATGGCTAATACTTAAAGGTTTATTCTCTCTTGGTTCAAAATTGGTTTTGTTTTTTAACTTGATTGATTGGCAACGAGAAATAATAGTGGGTAATAACTTAGATGGTTTTGAAGTAGTGATGATAATGTAACTGTTGTTGCCAGGGTCTTCAAGAGTTTTAAGAATAGCGTTTTGAGACTCGTTATTGAGTTTATCTGCTTGGTAAATAATAACGATTTTGTTGGAGTGGTTAAATGGTTTTTGAGATAAAAAATTCTTGATGGATCGAGTTAGTTCAATAGTCCAACCGGTGGTTTCGTTAATGATAAAAATATCTGGATTGTTAGGACTAATTTCGTTACTTAATTGGTGACATATTTGGTTAATATGTTGATCAATTAAGAGGTTGTTGGATGAAATAAATAAGGTTGAAGGAAATAGGTCCATTTTAATTGCTTTGATAATAAAAAAACTGTACTATTGAATATAGATATTATGAATGATTTAGGGTTAAAAATATATAAGAACCTTAGAGAGGTCTTGAAGGACCAAGGTTTGATCGATGATGCCACATTCGAAGAAATTGGTTTGCGCCAAATTAAGACAGGTGAATCAGAAGAAGAGATAATTAAGTCATTAAGGTTGGTGTCTAATGATGATTTTGTTAAATCTAAGGCAAAATTTTTAAAAGTACCGTTTGTAGATTTGGACAATATTGGGTTCTCTCCGGAGGCATTGAGTTTGGTGCCGGAAAGTGTGGCCCAAAAATATAATATAGTCCCCTACCGTTTAGATCCAAAAACTAAAACTTTGTTTGTAACCATGGTCAATCCATTAGATTTGGAAACCTTGGAGTTTTTGGAGAAGAAAACTAATCTAAAGATTAGTGCTTCAATGTCGACAGAGAAACAGATTGGGAGTTTTATTCGGGAAAAGTATATTAGGGAAAAAAGTATAACTTCAGAAGTCAATAAAGCTTTGGACGAAAGAAAAATAGACGAAAAAGACATGAAGAAAGCCCAAGAAAAGGTGGCAGTAGAAGCACCAGTGGCCAAGATTGTGTCAACTATTTTGGAATACGCTGTTAAGTCAAGAGCTTCTGATATTCATATAGAGCCTCAAGAGGAAAATGTAAGGATAAGATATAGAATTGACGGTATTTTACAAGAAAAATATCTTCTTCCCCGAAATGTTCAAGACGCCGTAGTTTCAAGAATCAAGATTTTATCTAATTTAAAGATTGATGAAAAAAGAGTTCCACAAGACGGAAGATTCTTTTTTTCATCTGATGGAAATGATGTTGATTTGCGGGTATCTACATTGCCGACAACTTATGGAGAAAAAGTGGTTATGCGTTTGTTAAAGAAGTCACAAAAAGTTCCAAGTTTGCCGGATTTGGGTTTAAGAGGATTGGCGCTAAAAAATCTAATGAGTTCAATTCAACGACCTCATGGAATTATTGTGGTTTGTGGTCCAACTGGATCAGGTAAAACAACTACTTTATATTCAGTTTTGGATATTGTGGCAACTTCCCGGGTCAATGTAGTAACCATCGAAGATCCAGTTGAATATCAAATGAAGGGAGTTAACCAAGTTCAGGTAAACGTTCAGGCGGGTTTAACTTTTGCTTCGGCTTTGAGATCATTTTTACGTCAGGATCCAAATGTAATTATGGTAGGAGAAATCCGTGATGCGGAAACGGCGGATCTGGCAATTAATGCTGCTTTGACAGGTCATTTAGTTTTTTCGACTTTACATACTAATGATGCTTCTGGTGTGCCGCCGCGTTTGTTGGATATGGGAGCAGAACCATTTTTGTTGGTTTCTTCATTAAACTGTGTGGTGGGACAGCGGGTGTTGCGACGTGTTTGCAAAGATTGTATTGGAGAAATGGAAATGACTCCAGAACAAGAACAAGAAATAAAAACTACTTTGGGACCGATTTACAACTTGATCGAAGATAAATATAAAAAAGAGGGTAAAAAACTAATGATTCCAAAAGTTGTCGGTTGTGAAAAATGTAATAACACTGGTTACATGGGAAGAGTCGCTATTTATGAAGTCATGCCGATTAGTGAGAAAATTTCTAAACTAATAATTGAGAAAGCGGCTGCCTCTGAAATCCAAAAGTTGGCTATGGAAGAGGGTATGTTGACAATGAAACAAGATGGTTATGTTAAGGTTTTAGAAGGAGTTACCACTATGGATGAAGTGGTGAGAGTGGCACAATATTAGTTATAAAGTTGAAAGTTATAAAGTTTATAAAGTAAAGATATGCATACAAAATTAAAAGAACTTCTCTCGTTAGCTGTGGCCAATAAAGCTTCTGATGTTCATTTAATGTCGGGGGTGGTTCCAAAAATAAGAGTAAATAGTGAATTGATCAGTGCTCCAAATTGGGTTGAAGTTGATAATAATCTAACAAATGAAATGATTGAGTCTTTGTTGGATGAAAAACAAAAAGGTTCTTTGAAGGCGGTTAAGGAAATAGATTTTTCTTTTGATACTGATGAGGCTCGTTTTCGGGCTAACGTATATTGGCAAAAAGAGACACTGTCTTGTGCTTTAAGAATTTTAGCTTCGACTATCCCCTCTTTTGAAGAACTTAATTTACCAAATATTTTGAAGAGTTTTGTTAATTTGAAACAAGGTTTTGTATTAATAACTGGTCCAACTAGTCATGGAAAATCAACGACAGTAGCCTCGGTTTTGAATGAGATTAATAAAAGTAGAAATGGTCATATTGTAACTATTGAAGATCCTGTTGAATATTTACTTAAACCAGAAAAGTCGATTATTTCTCAAAGGGAATTGGGTGGTGATACTAATGATTTTCCTTCGGCTTTGAGGTCTTGTTTACGTCAAGATCCAAATGTAGTGTTTATTGGAGAAATGAGAGACCTGGAATCAATTCAATCAGCTTTGACAATAGCTGAAACTGGCCATTTGGTGTTTTCAGTGTTACACACCAATTCAGCTGCCCAAACAATTGATAGAATAGTTGATGTTTTCCCTGGAAATGTAAAAGAACAAGTTAAGGTTCAACTGGCTTCGGTATTGACAGCAATTGTCTCACAAAGATTGATTCCAGCTGTTGGTGGCGGAAGAATACCGGCATTTGAGGTTTTAATAAATAATTCAGCAGTAAAAAACATGATTCGTGAGGGTAAAACCTTTATGTTAGATAACGTAATTCAAACTAGTGCAGATGTGGGTATGATTGGTCTTGATAGTTATTTGGCTAAATTAGTATTAGAAGGAAAAATAACTGAAGATTCTGCAAAAAATTATGTATTAAACTTGACTGATTTCCAGTCAAAATTAAGGAAAAATAATTTAGGACTATGAAATTCTTATATAAAGCTAGAGATTGGAATGGAAAATTAGTTAAAGGAGAGGTGGAGTTTCATGACAAAAAGGAAGTTTTGGAATCGATTAAAAATAGCGGCTTGGTTCCCCTGTCTATTTCGGAACAAAAACAAGGAATGGTTAGTGAAATTTTTAGAAATGTTTTTTCAAAAGTTGGAATAAAACAAGTGACGGTTTTTACCCGTCAATTATCGACAATGATGAATTCTGGTTTACCATTGACCGATGCTCTGTCTTTGCTGAAAAATCAAATGAACAAAGGGACTATGATGTCTGAAATTTTGGAAAATGCTTTGCATATGGTTCAAGGAGGTCAAAGCCTAGCTTCGGCTTTGGATAAATATAAGAAGATTTTTGGTGAGGCATACGTAGCTTCAGTTGACGCTGGTGAGGAAGCTGGAGTTTTAGATGAAGTGATGTCTAAACTGGCGGATAATTTGGAAAAACAAAGTGAGTTTGAAGGTAAAGTTAAAGGAGCAATGATTTACCCAGTGATAGTGATTATCGGTATGATTGTGGTGGTTATTATTATGATGATATTTGTGGTGCCTAAGTTATTAGGAATGTACACTGATTTTGGAGCGGAAATGCCAGCTTCAACCAAGGCTTTAATGGCAATGTCATCGTTTTTTACTAGGTTTTGGTTTTTTATCCCAATATTAGGGTTTGGAGGTTGGTCAGTTTTTAATATTGGAGGTAAAAATAAGGATTTTAGGCTAAAACTAGATACTTTTAAATTAAGGATTCCAATTTTAGGTGATTTGACTAAAAAGAATATTTTAGCAACAACAATTAGAACCTTATCAATGTTGTTGTCAGCTGGTATTCCATTGGTCGAAGCTTTAAAGATTGTGGCTAATGTGGCAGACAATTCGGTTTATATGGAGGCGTTTTTGAGGATTGCTGAACGGGTTCAAAAAGGTTTTTCAAT
>CAZNDF010000034.1:0-6412 GCA_964571775.1 uncultured Gammaproteobacteria bacterium
GTGCCGCTTCTATTTATATAGCTTACGGTTTTTATAAATCAAAAATTATTGGCTGGGCCTTTGTTTTTGGTGCTGTCGCCTTTATTTTTAACCCAATCTTTCCAATTTATTTAAACAAATCCAGTTGGGTGGGGATTGATTTTATTTCTTCAATATTATTTTTTATGTCAGCTTATTCCACTAAATCTCATGGAAAATAAACCAATTGAAGCCTGGATGTTTCGCAAAGAGGGAGAAAATTTCGCCTTGTTTGTTGGCGTTATCATAACCGTTTTAATTAGTTACTTTTTTTATGAAATAAATTTTTGGCTCTTTATTTTTTTAATAATTGCCGGGCTAATTTATCTTAAACTTCTTCAAGCCCAACAGCTTGGTAATTCTATTCGAATTCACGAAAATCAATTTCCTGAGATATTTGAAGTTTTTCATCAATACGCCACCCAACTCGAAATTGAAAAAGCCAATTTATATATTAAACAAGATCCTTATTTAAATGCTTATACCCTTGGTTACGGCACCTGCACCGTTGTTTTAAATTCTGCTTTGGTCGAACAACTAACTCTCAAAGAATTAAGTTTCGTTATTGGTCATGAGCTTGGTCATTTCAAAGCCGGCCATACCAAAATTAATTCGCTTATTAATCCACTTGGTCAAGGTAATTTATTTAGTAATTTTGTTTTTGGTTTTTGGGGTAGGAAATCGGAATATACCTGTGATCAGTGTGGTCTTATTCTTACCAAAGATATTGACTCTGCTATTTCTGCCATAATCAAATTATCACTTGGCGGGCAACTTTTTAAAAAATTTAATGTCGACGGTTATATCCCTCAGCTCAAAAAATCAGAATCAAAATTAGTCAAATCTAGTGAAATGTTAATTAGTCATCCGACTATCGCCAATCGAGTAAAAGCTCTCATTAATTATTGGAAAACTAATTTTAACTAACTATGAAAATTTGTCCCAACTGTAATTTTGAAAATATTTCAGACAGCTTATTTTGCCAGGAGTGTGGGTTCAAATTATCCTCCTCAAAAATATCCAAACCAACTAAAATCTCTACCAAAAGTAGTCTCTATCAAAAATTAAATGACAAAGATATTGATGATGTTATTTTTCGTCCTCAAAAGAAAAAAAGCCATTTATTTAGAAACCTGGTTATTGCCGTACTAATTTTTTTCTTTTTTATTTTTATTGCCGTTATCCTCGATTCTTACAGTTCCACTAGCAACAGTTCTTCATCAAATAATAATTCTGAAAATCAGGCGAACAAATATTTTGCTGCCACCGAACTCAGTCGTCTTCAATTCAGCAATGATCAAATGTTTGGTAACGATTATTACCATCCAAATCCTCGTTTTGAAGCGAGTTTACATAACTCCGGTACTATCGCTGCCAACAATATTATTGCCAAATTCAATTTTTATAAAAATAAAAACGATTCCTCCCCTCAAGATACTCAATATGTTATTTTGTCTGACTATTTAGGCCCGGGTGATTCCACGTTTCTTAATTTTTATATCGAAACTCCCTACAATACTTCTGGTGATTTTTTGTGGGATGCTGTCATTTATAGCGCTGAAAAATATTAATTATTAAACACTTTATGATTTGTCAAAATTGTCAAAAAGAAATAAAAGATAGTTCTAAATTTTGTAACTTTTGTGGAGAAAAAATTATCAAGCAGGTCGACGCAACCAGCAAAGACTATAAAAAAATAAAAAATGCTGGTACTACCGCCGAAGGTCTTGGCTGGTTTAACCTAACTATTGGTATATTGTTTGCTATCATTACTGACCTTGATGGTGGTTTTGAGTTTGATTATGTTTTTGTTGACATTGTTTACATCCTCATCATCAGTCTAATTTTTATTAAATTTGGTAAAAGAGTCAAAAAAGTTTCCGATGTCCGTATGAAAGATATTAATATTCTTCTTGGTACCACCATATTTGTTATTGGTATCAATTTTTTGAGTATTATTTCATCTCAAGGCGAGGGTGGTTTTATTGGTTTTTTGTTTATTCTTGAGGCTATTTATCTATTTAAAGCTAAGTCAGTTTTAAAAAAAACCGCCATCAGTTTTTAAGTCATAAGTTGTATTTTTTGTCTTATCGACTAACATGAATCAAATGAAAATTGCTGTCGGAACTGCTTCAGATCAAAAAATTGGCTACCTTGAAGAAATTTTAAAAGAATTAGAGATTGATTATTCTCTGAAGCCTTTTCCTGTATCGAGCGGTGTTAGAGACCAACCATTATCTAATCAAGAAACAAAGACAGGGTCTATTAATCGAGCTCGAAATGCCTTGTCTCAATCTATCGATTCTGATTTTGCCATCGGTATTGAAGTTGGTTATCATCCCAACAAAAATGGCAAATATAAAATGTTTTGTTGGTCGACCATCGTTGATAACAAAGGAAATATTGTTTCAGCTAGATCTCATCAACTTTTATTACCAAAATTTTATCAAGATCTTCTTCAAGAAAATAAATACCTATGCGATTATGTCGACCAATATCTCTCTCAAAACCAGACTTCGTTTTACAAGTATCTCGCCCTAATTTTAAAAACTCGACAACCAATAATTCAAACATCCCTCAAAACAGTTCTTATTAATTATCTTGTATCAGATTAATTTTTGTTCTTTTTTTATTGTTTTCCAATGGTACAAATACACTGGCACTCCCACCAAAATCATCGACAATGAAGTAGATAGTTGTCTTTTACGCTGATTTGCTTGCTCTTCTTTATTTCTTTTTTCCATTTCCTCTGGCGATATTGTTTGTTTCTCGCTTACCACTGGATCAGTATAATAAGTGTATTCCGCCACTCTAAAAACATAGTTCTTAATTCCCAAATCTACCAATTGGATACTTCCAATTATCGAAATTAACAAACCCACAAACGAAAACAAGTACAAATATAAAAGTCTTATATTAAACTTCATATATAAAAGTATAACATTCAATCTCTCTGCTAGATTTAAATACCAAAATCCATCATAATTATCTTATGACAATCACACACCAAATCTATCGCTGTCCCATTTGTGGCAATATTGTTGAAGTTATTCATGCTGGCGGGGGAGAGTTAGTTTGTTGCGGTCAACCCATGGAATTGCTCCAAAGCAAAACTGAAGATACTGGTTTCGAAAAACATTTGCCAGTTATTGAAAAATCCGAAAACAAAATCACTGTCAAAGTTGGTTCTATACCTCATCCTATGGAAGAGGCTCATTATATTGAATGGATTGAAATCACCGCCGATAACCAAATTTACAAAAAATTTCTAAAACCAGGTGACGCCCCAGAAGCTATTTTTAATATCACTGCTGACCATATTACTGCCCGGATATATTGTAATATCCATGGTCTTTGGCAGACAAAATAATATTGATGCTTGATCGTTATACCCTAGCTTACACACCAGAGTTTTATTCGCATTTCAAAACCTGTAACAAATTACCTTCATTTCCCTCCAATAGTGATGTTGTTGTCGGTGATATTGAACCCATTATTATTCGTCAAGAAGGTCTAACTTTAGCCTGGGTGATGAAGTGGGGACTAATTCCTTTTTGGGCCAAAGAAAGGGGAGTTGGTCACCATCTGTTTAACGTCAAAGCCGAATCACTTAGTAAATTAGGTTTTCGTCAATCTTTCAAAACCAAACGCTGTTTAGTTCCAGCCAACAGTTTTTATCTTGGCGGTAAATTTTTTGATATTGAATGCCGTCCTCTTTTTTCTTTTGCTGGCATTTATGATCTTTGGCAAGATCCTGTCAGTGGTCACCAAGTCTATAGTTATGCCATCATTACCGCTAAATCAAATTTAGATTTCCAAGCCTTTAGCAACTATATGCCTATTATTTTAAATCATCAAAATGAATCAGTTTGGTTAGATTCAAAAACTCCTATCTTTCAACTCGAAAAATTACTCAATTTGTCCGCCAAAATCAGCCTTTAAAATATTTGCTATAATATTCCTGTGAAGTTAATGTAAAACATTTAAACCATTTACCCTCATTTTTTTGAGGGAACTGGTGTTTTGCTTTAATTATTTCATTAAATCCAAACGCCGGTTAACCCCGGCTTTTTTTATGCAACTTCAATCAAACTCAATTATCAAAGAATTTTCCGACCGAATTATTCTAGATAATATTAACTTCACTATTTCTGATGGCCAGCACATCGGTCTTATTGGTCAAAATGGCAGTGGCAAAACTACTCTCCTCAAAATTCTTGCGTCTCAAGAATTTCCCGATCGCGGTCAGGTTATCAAAGTTCCCAAAAATATTTCTATCGGCTTTATTCCTCAAGTCGCTGATTTTAATAATCAGCTTTCGGTTGTCGACAACTTAATCAATTATTTATCTCTCAGTGACTCAGAAATTTATCAAATTTATATTGCTCTCAATGATCTTCAAGTTGGGGATATTGCCACCAAACTTTTTGGTCAACTCTCTGCTGGTCAAAAAACCAAAGTTTATTTAGCTCGAATTTTAATTCAACAACCAGACCTTTTGCTTCTTGACGAACCAACTAATCATTTAGATATTCAATCAATTCAATGGTTAGAAAATTATCTTCAAAATTACCCAGGTGCTTTTTTGGTTGTCTCTCACGATCGTCGCTTTTTGGATAATGTTACCAATACTATTTTTGAATTGAATAACGGTCAAATCAAAACTTATGGGGGTAACTATTCTTTTTACAAACATCAAAAACAAATTGAATTAGATTCTCAACAAAGAAATTTTATTGTTCAAGAGAAAAAAGTCGCTCGCCTTCAAGAATTAATTCGAGTTGTCAAAAATAAAACTCAACAGCGTGAAGTTAATACTTCTGGTGCCGATTTCAAAATTCGTAAGCAAGCCGCCGCTTCTGCCTCTCGAGCCAAATCGACTGAAAAAATGTTGATCAAAGAATTAAATGAATTTGGTATTGATAAACCCACACTAGTTCCTGAATTTTCTATTTTATTTAAACCCCACCAAGAAAGCAGTCAGATTGTTGCTTATTTAGATAATATTTCAGTTGACTTTGATCACCAAAATATTATTAAAAACTTTTCTTTAGTCATCAATCAACACGATCGTCTAACTCTTATTGGTTCTAATGGTTCAGGTAAATCTACTCTTATCAAAACTATTTTAGGCCAGATAAAACCCACCATTGGAAATGTTCAAATTGGTAATCGTGTTGATATCGGTTATTTGCCCCAAGAGCATTATCAAATCAATTCCTCTCAAAATTTATTGAACTATTTAATTACTCAATCAAAAATTGACCGCACTAGCGCCTATCGTTTAGCCAAAAGATTTCTTTTCACCGAAGATGATTTAACTACTGAAGTTAATAAATTAAGCAGTGGTCAAAAATCAAAATTATCTTTAATTGTTATTATGGCTTCTGGTGCCAATTTTATTATTCTTGATGAGCCGACAAATTATTTAGATATCCCTTCTCGTGAAGCTCTTGAATCAGCTCTAATTTCTTACCCCGGCACTCTTTTGATAGTTTCTCATGACCGCTATTTTCTCGACCGTCTTTCTCCGATAAAAATTATCCAAATTTAATCCAAAAAATAATTCCCCGATAATTTAAAACCATGTTAATCATGGTAATATAAATTTATGATCAAAGAAAAAGAAACTAAAACAGAAAACCAATGTTGCTATGATGTTCTTGCCAAAAACAAACACCATCACCGCAATTGTCATTGCGGTCAGAATTCCGCCATTTATGGATTAGGGGTTATCGGGGCTCTTTTTTATTTCCTTCAAAATGCCGCTACTTTTAGCGCCGTTATGGTGGGAATTTTTAAATCCATTTTTTGGCCTGCTTTTGTTTTATTCAAAGTTTTAACTATTTTACAAATTTAGTTTCCCACTAAAATCCTGTAAAATAGACTATGAATAAAGATATTGTTCTTTCCGAAATTGAAATTGATAAAGTAAAATATTCTTGTCCTTCTTGGGACCAAATGGGAGAGTTAGCTTTTTTATTATCCCAAAAAATTTTAGATTCTAACCAAAAATTTGACCGAGTCGTTGCCCTTGCCAAAGGGGGTTGGACTTGGGCTAGGACTTTAGTTGATTATCTTGGAGTATCTCAGCTCTCTTCCACTCGACTCAAGTCTTATAGCGGGATTAATCAGTGTAGCCAAGTTAAAGTTATTCAGCCCTTAGCTGATTCAGTTGATGGAGAAAATATTTTAATTTTTGATGATGTCGTTGATTCTGGTGAGACTATTGCCAAAGCTAAGGAGTATCTTTGTCTTCTTGGTGCCAAAAGTGTTTACACTGCTTCGCTTTGTTACAAACCTAGATCAAAATTTGTTCCAGATTTTTATGCTTTCAGCACTACCTCTTGGGTAGTTTTTCCTCATGAATATAGGGAATTTATTTCTCAAGCTA
>CAZNDF010000035.1:0-6249 GCA_964571775.1 uncultured Gammaproteobacteria bacterium
TTTGTGGAATGATCGGACTAAATGGTCAGATGAGGCTTTGGAAGCAGAATATGGACTGGATGGATCGTATGGAGTGACTTCGCTAAATTGATCATCTGATCCCATTTCAATAGAACCAAAAACTTCATCAGTAGAAATGTGATGAAATCTTTTGTTATATTTTTTGGCAGCCATTAAAAGATTGTAAGTACCCAAAACATTAGTACGAACAAAGAGCGAAGGATCATCAATAGAACGATCAACGTGAGATTCGGCAGCGAAATGAACGATAGCATCAACTTGAGAAACTAATTCATCGACAATCTTTTCATCTAAAATATCACCTTGGACAAATTGGTAATTTGGTTTACCTTCAAACTCGGTTAAATTACGAGGGTTAGCAGCATAGGTCATCTTATCAAGATTAATAATAGAATCTTGGAGATGATTTGCAAACCAATGCTTAATAAAATTAGAACCAATAAAGCCTGAACCGCCAGTGATGAGTAATTTCATAGTAAGCCAATTGTAAGTCAAAGGAGGGGTCAAATGCAAATTAGGAATAAATTTATCCTATAATTTTGATATTATGCAAAAAAGTTGTATAATGAGGCAGTTTATTGCAGAGATAAGCTAAAAAACAAAAGGCTGTTGAAAACTTATCTCAGCAATGAGCCAAGACCTTTGAAAAAGGAAGAAAGGAGGTGCTATTCATGAGTGGCTGGAAGAGTCGTTACGATTACGACAGCCATACAAATGAAGACCATCAGAGTAACATGGAAAAACTTGCCGGAAGGAAACTTCATGTGCAAGACAACTACTGGACAGCAGCAAAAATATTACTGCCGGTAAGCATCCTAATTACACTGTATATACTTAAGACTTCCGGGGATTTGTTCTCTGGAGTAAGATATTTTTTTAATCTACTTAAGTAGCTTCCCAATACATATATCTTTCTTTTAAAAACTAATGAGGCAAACCCTGCTTTTGATTTTGACATTTGTCATTATCTTTAAAGAGCGGGGTTTTATTTTGGCAATTTTTGTAAACAAAAATCCCCCGCTTGCACGAGGGATTAATTTACTGATTAAGAATTATTCTTCGACAGTTGGAGTAGCAGTGACTTTTTTGGTAGGAGTGGCAGTAGCAGATTTAGTAGCAGTAACGGTAGGAGTGGTGGTTAACTTTGGTGTAGTTGTAGCACTACCAGCTGATTCACCAGTAGATAGGTTGGTACCGATGGTGAAAATAGCATCATAAGTACCGGAAGATTTGATATCAGTAGTATAGGTAGCTGGGAAATCGGTAGCTAAAGCTGATTCAAAATAAGCAGAAACAGTAGCCGATTTGACCTGAACAGCATTTTGAGTGGCATCTTTGGTAGCATTGCCGACTGAAACATTTTCAAACCCAAGAGCTACGAGTTTAGCTTTGAGAGTAGCAGCCTGACCATTAATATCGGTAGCATTTAAGACTTGGATTTTGATATCTTTGTCAATTTCGGCAATAGTCGGTGTTGGCGCTTGAGTAATGACTGGTTCGGTAACTACCGGGGTGATTGAGTCGGTGTCTTGGTTACCCTTAATTAATTCGTCTTGTTTATTTTTATTAAAAATAAAATAGACGACAAAAGAGACAATGGCAAAAGAAAAGATGGCCACTGCTATTATAGGTAGAAGATTTTTTTTGTTACTCATTTTGGGAGATTTGACTGAATTAATATCGTTTGACGGTTTAATTATACCACTGATTTGACTGATAACTGGTAAAGGAAGATTGGCTGGATGATGGTAATTTTGAGATATTTGACCCTCATTATAGGTGGTTTTTTCCATTTCAGTAGAAGTTATAATCTCAATTTCCTTATTGTCGGGGTAATAAATTTTTTTGACGGGATTAGAAAAATAAAGTTGAGCATAGTTAACAGTTTTTTGAATATCAAGATTAGGACCTTTGAAGTTAGAAGTTAGATATACTTGATTATTTTTAGAAAGCAAAAGAGTATATTCGTGGTCATTTAGAGGATAAATAAGGAAAAACTCACTTAAGTTAATGGTTGAAATAATATCGGAAATAGCAGCTGAAACAGGACGATATGATTCAATTTGTAAACCAATTTGAGCTAGGTTCGATTTTAAGGAATCAAATTTAGACTTATCATAGATGACTAAATTGATGATGGTTTTATCAGTATCTTGAATTAAAGAGAATTCAATTGACTCTGGATCGATTTGAAAGTTAACAAATCCAGTAGCAAGGCCAATAACTTCTTTTTTATCAATAGACTCGATTTTGGTGTCGTAAACAAAAGATTTAGTGACGACAACATCATCAGGGATTAGAACTACGGCTGTATTGATCTTATTTTGATTGAGGAAAAAAATTAGACTTTCAAGGTCTTTTGTTTGTTTTTCTTCCCAAAGATTAAGGTCTAGACTGAAAAAATTATTATCTTTACGATTTAGGTAAATTTCAACAGACTTATTCTTGGGCCAAATAACTATCTTGGGTTTTGAAAAAAGCGACATAAGTAGTTTAAGTATGAACAAAATAGTTCATTAAAGCAAGAAGCAAAAAGATACTGTTTGTACTAAAAACGCCCCAGTTAAGGGGCGTTTAAAAGTTTCTTTTGAAGAATTACCAGCGTAAATGAGCGAAAGCCTTGTTGGCCTCTGCCATACGTTCAACTTCCATTCTTTTAGCAACAGCAGCACCACTATTACTAAGAGCGTCACTTAATTCAGCGACCAACTTTTGAGCAAAAGAGTGATATTGTTTATTGCTACGAGCACGAGAAGCATTGATTAACCAGCGGATACCTAAAGCATTTTGACGATTACCACGAACTGGAGTAGGAATTTGATAGACAGAACCACCAATACGGCGAGGTCTAACTTCAACTTTTGGTTTGATATTTTCCATAGCTCTTTCGAGGACTTCAAGTTCTGATTCGTTAGGAAAATCTTTTTTGATTAGTTCGAGAGCTTGGTAGATCTGTTTTTCAGCAGCATTACGCTTACCATCTTTCATGGTAGAGTTGATGATTTTAGTTACCAAAACACTGCTATAAAGAGCATCTGGTTCAACTTTTCTGATTTTACTTGTTCCCTTTCTTGACATAATTTAGTTGTTTAGTTTTAAAGTTATAATTATGCGGTTTTAGCAGTTGGCTTTTTTGCACCATATTTACTGCGTGATTGCATTCTTCCAGTAACCGCACCAGCATCAAACTTACCACGAACGACGTGATAACGGACACCTGGTAGATCTCGAACACGTCCGCCTCGAATAGAAACGATACTATGTTCAGCTAAATTGTGTCCAATACCAGGAATATAAGCAGTGACTAAATTACGATTGCTCAATTTAACTTTACAGATTTTTCGTAAAGCTGAATGAGGTTTCTTTGGGGTCATGGTTTTAACCACAGTAACAACTCCCTTTTTGACCGGATTAATAGTTTTTGCAAAACGATTGTTAATCGTATTGAAATTGTCTCGAAGAGCACCAGTTTTGAGTTTTTTAACTCTGACAGTACGACCTCGTTTGATTAGTTGATTGAATGTTGGCATATTTTAATTTATTGATCCTTATTGACTGGAATAAGACGTCCGATAATAACATTTTCCTTAAGACCAATCAAGTCATCGACTTCAGCTAACAAGGAAGCTTCTGTCAAAATACTAGTTGTCTGTTGGAACGAAGCAGCAGAAAGCCACGAACCAGTAGTAAGAGCTGATTGAATAAGTCCTAAAAGAATTCGCTTACCAGTAGCTGGTTTTGCATTAGCATCTTTCTCTTTGATTTTTTCATTAGCAGCATTGAAAGCAGCCAAAGAAAGAATTTGACCATAAAGGAAGGTAGTATCACCTGGATCTTCAATCTTTATCTTACCACTCATTTCTTTAACGATAACTTCAAGATGCTTATCGTGGATAGTAATACCCTGTGATTCATAAACTCCTTGGATACTGCTAATAAGATATTTTTGAGCAGCTTCGATACCTTTGATTTCCATGATTTCACGAACATCAAGAGATCCAGAAGATAATTGAGTCCCCTTGCCTACTAAATCACCATCAGCGACTAAAAGATTAGCGTTTGAAGGCAAAATATAAGTAATGGTTTTGGTGACTTTATCATCGTCTTTACCAGTTAATTTGATTTCGTAGCCATCAATGTTTTCTTTGACTTTGACTTTACCATTGATTTCAGCCAAAGGTGAAGGAAGTTTAGGCATACGAATTTCAAATAGTTCTTGAACACGAGGTAAACCTTGAGTAACGTCAACACCAACGACACCTCCGGTGTGTTTGGTACGGAGAGTCAACTGAGTACCTGGTTCGCCGACTGATTGAGCAGCAATAACACCGACTGGAACACCGATTTCAACTTGCTTTCGGCTGGAAAGATCCCAACCATAACATTTACTACAAAGACCAGTTTCGGCAGCACAAGAAAGTGGTGAACGAATATCGACTGAAGTGATTTCATTTTTTTCAATTAAATCAACAGCGTTATTATCGAGTAATTGACCTTTGGAAAGAATTACTTTTTTAGTCTTTGTATCAATAACATCATTGGCTAAGAATCGGCCAAGAATACGGCGAGTGAAATATCTTTCACGACCCTTTTCTCCAGCTTCGATAGTGATGAATTTGTCAGTACCACAATCATCCATACGGATAATAGAAATATGGGCAGCATCAACTAATCTTCTGGTTAAGTAACCAGCGTCAGCAGTTTTAAGAGCAGTATCAGCTAAACCTTTGCGGGTTCCGCGAGCACCAGTAACATATTCAAAAACTGACAAACCTTCACGGAAGTTAGATTTGGTAGGTAATTGAACGATTTTACCAGTAGGATCAACCATAAGTCCGCGCATACCGGAAAGTTGTTTGATTTGGTCTTTGGAAGCACGCTTGATACCTGCGGAAGAAACGATACGGATTGGAGAATCAATATCGAGAGTAGCCCAAGTTTTTTCAGCGATTTCTTCAGTTTTTTCCAACCAAACGTTTTGACTGAGACGTTTTTTCTCATCGTTACTGATAAGACCCATTTTATAGTTGTCTTCAATATCAGCAACTAATTTATTAGCTCCATGAATGATGTCATCTTTTTCAGGCAAGTATCCACAATCTTCCATAGAAAGAGAGATACCAGAAAGAGTGAAACCTTTGAAACCAATATCTTTGAGAGAATCGATCAATTTAACAGTCTTAAGACGACCAGCAATTTCTAATGATTTAACGACTAAATCATTAAGAGCCTTGCTTCCCATCATGGATTCATTAACAAAATCAAACTCTTTTGGAATGATTTTATTAAACCAAATTCGACCATAAGTAGTTTTGATTATTTGACCATTAAGACGAACAGCAATGAGTTCACGAAGTTCGATTTTTTTGGATTGATAGGCTAATTCAACTTCACCTTTGTCAGCAAAGATACTTAACCCTTCAAAACCTTCGGCAGCTTCTTTGGCTAAATCTTGAGATCTGACTGAAGTTACATAATAACAACCTACAGCCATACCTTGTGCTGGAATTGAAACTGGAGCGCTATCAGCTGGTTTAAGTAAATTACGTGAAGGTAACATTAATTTCTTAGCTTCTTTTTGAGAGGCATCAGAAAGTGGTAAATGAACACCCATTTGATCTCCATCGAAATCGGCGTTGAAACCTTTACAGACACATGGATGTAAGCGAATAGCTAATCCATCGACTAAAACTGGTTTAAAGGCCTGAATTGAGAGTTTGTGAAGAGTTGGGGCACGGTTAAGCAAAACATATTTATCGGCAGTAACTTTTTCCAAAATGTCATAAACCTCAGTGACTCGATGATCAATTAAGTTTTTGGCACTTTTAATATTTGGGGCGATACCACTAGCCATAAGTTCACGAAGAACAAATGGTCTAAACATTTCGAGAGCAATTTCTTTTGGCAAACCGACTTGATCAAGTTTGAGTTCTGGACCGACAACGATAACTGAACGACCAGAATAGTCGACACGTTTACCGAGCAAATTGCGGCGGAAACGACCCTTTTTACCTCTTAAGAGATCAGAAAGTGAACGAGGAACTCGTTTAGTACTCTTACGTTTGTTTTTAGAACTCTTTTGAGCATCGATTAAGATGTCTACAGATTCTTGCAACATACGTTTTTCGTTGCGCAAAATGATTTCTGGAGCACCGAGTTTGAGTAATTTCTTGAGACGATTATTACGATTGATTAAACGACGATATAAATCATTTAAATCAGAGGTAG
>CAZNDF010000036.1:0-6126 GCA_964571775.1 uncultured Gammaproteobacteria bacterium
CTTTCTGGTACTAGCAGCTTGGAGCTCTAAATGAATGCATTGAAATTTTTAAAGATCATTCCTGTCTAGAATTAGACAGTGAGGTTATTATATTACATGGTTTTTAAATTTGCACTAGGCAAGTTGAATTATCTTGGCTTTATTTAAAATTTTGGCACTTTCAGGCTCAGAAGAGGTAAAAATTGTTTGATAATTTTGACAAACTTTGACGACTAAATGTTGATGTTCTGGGTCAAGTTCAGAGAAAATATCATCCAAAAGTAAAACTGGTTTGTCATGATAGGTTTCTTCAAGAAAATTTATTTGACCTAATCTTAGGGCTAAAACTGCTAATCTTTGCTGGCCACGACTACCCCAGAACGCTAAATTCTTATCTAAACTTGGAAAAATTGAATTATCAAAACTAAAATCATCTCGATGAATACCGGCTTGGGTGTAGCCGCGTTGTAAATCTAAAGAATAGTTTCTTTTGAGTTTCTCTTCGGTTAAAACTGACGGGTGATAGTTAAGATTTATAGTATTAATTTGAGAATCAGAATGATTGCTAAAAAAAAGATTGACTGATTTTACAAAACTAATTCTGAAATCGTGAACAATCTTAGAATTTTTAATTAGGACTTGATCCCAATAAAAAAGCTCATTAGGAGAGGCTAATTTAAGACGAATTTGATCAAGGAGTTCGTTACGATGTTTTAAAGCTTTTTTGTATTGGGAAAGAGCTGAAGTGTAACGCCATTCGGTTTGGGAAAAAATTTCGTCTAAGAAGTCACGACGACGAGTGGGAGATCCGGTTACTAACCGAATATCTTCTGGTTGAAAAACAACATTCTTGATAACTCCTAAATATTTTTTACGGGGTTTTTCAACTTTTTGAATTAAAAATTTTCTAGAAACAGTACCAGAAACTATTGTTGGATCTCTAGAGATACGAACCTCAATTTCTGTGTTGTCTGTTTGATTATCAATTAACTTAGCCCTGACTGAAGAAAAATAATTATTCCAGTTGATTAATTTTGATTGAGAACTTGAGCGAAAACTTTTTCCTGACGATAAAAAGAAAATAGCTTCTAATATATTAGTTTTCCCACAACCATTTGGACCAAGAATAAGATTTAATTTAGGGTCAAATTCAAAGAGTTGGTTTTCGTAAGAGCGGAAATTTTGAAGGAGGAGTTTACTAAGGTACACAAGGTTAGTTTATCAAAGAAATTGACTGAGAGTTTCGGTTTGATTTAAATTTTGATAGAGATCTTGATAACCATAATCACAGTTACCATAAAGTGATGCTTGTTTACTCAAAAGGTAGTTAACTAGTTTTTTTCGATCTTGAGGGTCACTGGTAGCTAAAAGAACTTTTGATAAAAGAACAGCTTCTTTTTTAATCATATTAGCAATGAGTTCTTCAGGATCTTGAGGAAAATCTCCATTTTTATAGAATTTACTTAAAAAAGCTTTACTATAGACATTTTTTAAACCAAATTCATCGCCCTGCAAAGTATCAATGAATTTAACTAAATGAGCTTCTTTGTCTAAAGGGTTAGAATTTCTGTTTTCATACCTTAAGTATTGATTCTTTATACCTGAACGGGTTGAAATTTTTTCTTGACCGCGAAGAGACCCTAGAACATAAGCAAGAAAAGCAGTTGATTCAATTTCTTTCATTTTTTTGACATATTCATCCATTTCTGGAGGATGGTTAACAGACATGTCCCCTGTTATAATTTCTCCCCCGTCGTGCCAGGCTATCATTAAATCAACATCATCATAGTCAAAAGTAGACAATTCTAGTTGTTTCAAATCGTGATTAATTTCCAACATGCCTAAGACATGTTGATAATCATCATCTTTAATATATGTGGCTACTTCTTGATAGGTATGATTTGCCCATCGTTTAATCTGTTTTAAACAATTAAGATAAACACAAAAATCATTTTTTATAGGAGCTAAAAAATCTTGAGTCGAAGGTGATAACAACTGAAAAACTCTGTCGTCCTCGACAATTCTAGCTTCAGGAAGCTGAATGTAAGTCGACAAGCGGCTGTAGTTTTCACTAATGTTTGGGTAACTTTCTCTAGGAGAAGCCATTTTGTAATTTTTTAAGAATTATGGGATATATTACTAAAAAGAAACAAAAGCTTCAATAGATAAGAATTTTAATATCAGTGGAACCACCAAATTACAGCCTATTTACCACTATATTTGAAAGGAGAATGTTGAAAAATCCGATTTGGTCCAGCGGGTAGGAGTTGAACCGTCCGGCTCCCGCTGGTTTGAATGGGTTGATTATAACAAAAAAAATAGACAAAATCTTTATTGTTAAAATAAGTTATGAAAATCAAAATAATTTCTTGGAATGTGGCTGGAATAAGGGCAGGAATCAGAAAAGGTTTGTGGCAAAAAATGCGAGATATTGGTGCTGATATTTATTGTTTTCAGGAAGCAAAGGCAAGACCTGAACAGATTGAGATAGGACTAGATTATCCGACTGAATACAGGAGTTACTGGAACCCGGCAGAAAAAGCAGGTTACAGCGGAGTAGTGACTTTTTGTAAAGACGAACCAAAAAAGGTAATTGTAGGAGATAAAGATAATGATTGGGACGGAGAAGGTCGAGTAATTATTACTAAATTTGATGAATTTACATTACTTAATGTCTACTTCCCTAACGGTAAACGAGATAAAGGTAGGTTGAAATATAAAATGGATTTCTATGAATACTTTTTGAAATACATTAATAAATTAAGAGAAAATGGGGAAAAGGTTATTTTTTGTGGAGATATTAATACGGCCCACACAGAAATTGATTTGGCCAGACCGAAAGAGAATTCTAAAACTTCAGGATTCTTGGAGATTGAAAGAAAGTGGATGGATAAACTGATTGAAAATGGATGGGTAGATACATTTAGAATGTTTAATAAAGATGGTGGAAACTATAGTTGGTGGGATCAATATACTCGGGCAAAAGAGAGAAATGTGGGTTGGAGAATTGATTATTTTTTTATCGATGAAAAAATAAAAAATCAAGTAAAATCGGCATTTATAAGTCCTGAGGTCGAAGGATCAGATCATTGTCCTGTGGGAATCACTTTAGATCTTAGATGATAGATATTAGATCTAAGGTTAGAACAGAAAGATTTTAGTCCCCTCTTTTTTAAGCCAGAGATTATTGGCTTTACAATTCAGATCATAGATGGTTAATTGATCCCAAAAGATTTTTGAGTGATTTTTAATTTTTAGATGAGTTAGCTCGTGGAGTAGAATGTGACGGAATTTATCAACAGGGAAAAAGATTATTTGCCAATTAAAATTTAGATTGCCGCGAGAAGAACACGAGCCATAACGGGAGCTTTGATTGCGGACAGTAACATTTTGATAATTGAATCCATATTCTTTTTTGAGAACTGACAATTGATCTTTAATTAAAGAAAGAGCAAAAGGGCGAAGTTTTTTTTCTAAGGTTTGTTCAATATGGGCCGAAGAATCAATAGAAGTATTGATGTATATTTTTTGGGTATCAGGATAAATAATGACGGAGTCACGAGCAGTTTTAATAAAAATAAGTTGATATTTTTTTTCTAAAATAGAAATAGATTTCAAATTTTTTATTGATTTTTTGACAGGGATTTTTTGGGAATGAGAAATAATCCAAGAACTATTTTTATTAATAAACTGAGTAATGATGAATTTTGGGGTGAGACGAGGGCAAGAAATAATAAATGAGTGAGAGGTTTTAAGATGAAGCCGCAGAGACGATATAGATTTTTTAGTAACTGAATAGGAGTATTTTTTACCACCAAGAATAATTGACTCCATATTTATGTATTCTAAAGCAAAAATGATATATTTATACTATGAGACAAGTGTTTATTGGATCAGATCATAGAGGATTTAATTTAAAAAATAAAATACTAGAAAAGTTAAGAGAGGAGGGGTGGAATGTGGTCGATACGAGTAATAAATATGATGCAGATGATGATTATCCCGATGTAGCCATTGATTTAGGGGAAAAAGTAATCGCCAACAATGGGTTAGGTGTGTTGGTTTGTGGATCAGGGGCAGGAGTATGTGTTGGAGCCAATAAAGTTAAAGGAATAAGAGCGGCTTTGGCCTTTAATTCAAGACAGGCAAGAAAAATGAAAGAAGATGATGATATAAATGTCGCCTGTTTGTCGGCTGATTTTGTGAGTGAAGAGGACAATTTGGAAATTACCAAAGAATTTTTGAAGGCAATTTTTATGACTGAAGAGAGGTTTATTAGAAGAGTTAATAAAATTAAAAAATATGAAACAACTTAGGTCGGTGGAAGAAATACCGTCCAATATTAACGTAATTGTTCGGATGGACACTGATTTACCAATTGAAGGGACGACTATTTTAGATAACAGCCGATTAATGAAAACGATTCCTACACTAAGATTTTTAATGGAGAAAAATTGTAAGATTATTATTATCGGACACAGGGGCAGACCGAATGGAATTGATAAAAGTTTGTCTTTAAAGCAAGTGTATCTAGAGTTAATGAATCTATTGGAAGTAGACGGACAAAATACGATTGAAAGTGTTTTTGTTGACGATATTAAAGATGACAATAAAATAGCTAGCTCGTTAATTGATAATCAAATAGTTTTTATAGAAAACTTAAGATTTTGGAGTGAAGAAGACGCTGGTGAAACCAGTTTGTTTGAAACAATAAAAAAGTATTCTAATTTTTTAGTAAATGATGCTTTTGCAGTAGCCCACCGAAGAAATGCTTCAGTGATACTTCACCGAGAGATAGAGACATATTATGGTTTTAGTTTTATAGAAGAAGTAGAAAAGATTAATCAAATTCTAGAAAAGAAAGAAAAACCAATAACGATAGTTTTGGGTGGAGCGAAGGAAGACAAGCTAAGTCATGTAGTTGATCTATTAAAAATTGCCGATCATATATTAATCGGTGGTAAATTGCCAAAGTTGATAATGTCTAATTACCAATTTCTAATGTCTAATGAAAAAGTAAAAATAGCAAAATTAAGGGAAGATGGATTGGATTTGAATGATGAAGATATTAAAGATTTTAGTGAAATAATAAATAGATCAAAAACTATAATTTGGTCTGGTGCTATGGGATTATATGAATCAGAAAAATCTCAAGAAGGAACTAAAAAAATAGCTCAAGCAATAGCTAGTATTGAAGGCTATAAAATAATTGCTGGGGGTGATACTGGAGCATCAATTAAAGACTTGGGGTTAAAAAATAAAATTGATTTTATTTGTAGCGGAGGCGGAGTAATGCTAGAGATGTTGATAAAAGGTGACTTGCCTGCCTGGAATTAGATCTTATATTTAGTGTAAAATGAATTTATGAAAACAGACAAAAAAATTAGGATTGGAATTAATGGGTTTGGAAGAATTGGGAGTGTGGTTTTAAGGGCAATATTAATGGAAAAATACGACGTAGAAATAGGGGCGATCAATACTAACGGCATGTTTGATATAGAAACCTTTGCAATGCAATTTAAATATGATTCAGTTTATGGTAGATTCCCGGCAAAAATTGAATTTTCTGAAGCTGAGAAGTCAGGAGAGATCGGTAGACTAAAAGTAGGAGAAAAAGTAATCCCCTTTTTGGGTGAGATGGATCCATCAAAAATAAAATGGAAAAATTATGACGTGGATGTGGTTTTGGAATGTACTGGAGCTTTTACTGACAATAAGGCTTTAGCTCATCTAAAAGGAGGAGCTAAGAAAGTAGTTATTTCAGCTCCAGCAAAAGACCCAAAAATCCCAGTCTATATTTTGGGAGTAAACGCGGATCAATATAATGGAGAAAAGTTGATCTCTAATGGTTCTTGCACCACAAACTGTGTGGCACCAATAGTCAAACTAATTGATGAAAAAATTGGCTTCCAGGAAGGAGCCTTGACTACAATTCATGCTTATACGACAAACCAAAATTTAGTCGATGGAAATAGTAAGGATCCTCGCAGAGCTAGAGCAGCAGCTATCAATATTGTGCCAACATCAACTGGGGCAGCTGAAGCAGTGATTTCGGCTTATCCGGCAGCCAAGGGTAGATTTGGAGGAACAGCGATTAGAGTGCCAGTAGTTTGCGGTAGTTATTCTGATTTAACTTTTAAATTGGTT
>CAZNDF010000037.1:0-1517 GCA_964571775.1 uncultured Gammaproteobacteria bacterium
CCGCGACCAATTGCTTAAAAGGCAACTGCTCTACCGACTGAGCTAAAGACCCAGAAAATAATTAATAATTGAGAATTATTAATTAAAAACTAGAAAATAAAACAATAGTTTTTAGGTGCAGGGAGTCGAAACTACAATTAGATAGTTTTGGCTTTTGGATTTCGAAGGTAATAAAGCTTCGAACGGCGAATTTTTACTTTTGGTCCACGAAGTTTTTTAATGCTGTCGATCCAGGGTGAATTAATAGGAAAAATTCTTTCAACATTAACAGCGTCACTGGCATGTTTTTGAACAGTAACATTCTTGTTTTCTCCACGTCCGGTAATAGCTAAAATAATTCCATCGAAAGCCTGTAATCTTTCTTTGTCTTTTTCTTTGATTTTATAATTAACTCTGACGGAATCTCCGACCGAGAGTTCTTGATCTTTGTATGTTATTTTTAGTGCCATAATTTTATGAGAATTTGCTTTGAAATTATATCAAACTAAACTTTGGTAGTCTAGCAAGCTAGTTTTGGTTTGACAAGAGGATACTGTCAATTTGACGCTGAAGCTCGTCATTGTAATTAACACCATAGCTTAGAGGTAAATTTTTGCCATTTGGAAGAATGATTAACCCTCGATGGCCGTTAGGATTGGTCTTGAGAAGAGTATTAAGTTTCATTAACTGATCTTGACTGGCTGTTTTGGGAACAGTTATAACAAAATCATATTTACTGGTGTTTTCGGGAACCTTCTCAGTAAGACTATCAATAAGAATTGAGAGGCTACCTTCTCGAATATTGATTTTCCCTTCTATATAGACAGCTTTATTCTCTTCAAGAAGATTAAATATTCTCTCGTAAGTTTTTGGGAAAATAACAGTTTCAATAGTCCCTGTTTCATCTTCTAAAGTAACAAAAGCCATTTTGGCATTATTTTTTTTAGTTAAAATAGTTTTAAATCGGCGGATAGCCGCAACTGCTTTGACTGGAGTATCATTAGTTTTTTGAAGTAATTCACTTATTTTAGGGAGTCCGAGTGAAGCAAAAGGTTTAAGGATTTTATTGAGAGGATTTTCAGTAACAAAGACGCCGATTAACTCTTTTTCCATAATCAGACGATCTTGTTCTGACATTGGTTCAACTTCTAAGAATTTATCGGGAGGAGCAATGATTTTGCCATTATTTTCTGTTGGAGCATCAAATAAACTAAATTGACCATTATTTTTTTGAGCACTTAATTTGTCGCAGTCAGTTCTGATTTTGTCTAAGGAGGCTAAAATAGCGTTTCTTTCGCCAAACTGATCCATAGCTCCAACTTTAATAAGACTTTCTAAGACTCTTTTGTTAACTTTTTGACTGTCGACTCGGATACAAAAATCATTGAAATTAACAAATGGGCCGTTAGTGTTTCTTTCATTAATTATGTTTTCGATAGCGGCATCGCCAACATTTTTGATAGCGCTGAATCCAAATCGAATAGCCATACCCTCTAAAGAATTAGGATTTTCTTCGATTTCGAAACCGCTGTTGGATC
>CAZNDF010000037.1:1527-6057 GCA_964571775.1 uncultured Gammaproteobacteria bacterium
GTTTTTCGGCTTTCTTCAATACCGGTAGTAATTTTTTCAGTGTCTCCTGATTCAGCAGTAAGCAAAGCACACATGTATTCTACGGGGAAATTTGCCTTCATGTAGGCTGTACGATAAGCCAACATTCCATAAGAGGCAGCATGAGCCTTATTGAAACCGTAACTAGTGAATGGTTCGATGTAGCCAAAAATTTCATGAGCCTTAGCTTCGGTATAACCATTGTTGATACATCCTTGAATAAATTTTTCCTTTTGTACAGCCATTTCTTCGGGAATTTTTTTACCAATGGCTTTTCGGAATTTATCAACTTCCGTCCAATTGTAACCAGCAAGTTCAATAGCGGTATATAAACAGTCGTCTTGGTAGACTAATAATCCATAAGAACTTTTTAAAAATTTCTCCATTTTTGGGTCAAAAAAGGTCACTGGAGAATTACCACTTTTACGAGCAATATATTCGGGGATAATAGCCATTGGACCGGGACGGTAGAGAGCCACCATAGCCATTAGATCTTCGACTCGGTTTGGTTTAAGCTCTTTGAGCCATTTAGTCATACCATCTCCGGAAAGTTGGAAAGTTCCCATAGTGTCCCCTCGAGAGAGCATGTCAAAAGTTTTTTTGTCATCAAGAGGAATTTTGCTAAGATCAACCTTAATATTTTTAGTTTTACGAACATTAACAACAGCTTGACCAAGAAAAGACAAATTTCGAATTCCAAGAATATCGAACTTAATTAAACCAACATCTTCGGCAGCGTGCATTTCATATTGGGTAATAGTTTTGTCGCCACCAGTTTCTAGTTGAGTTGGAGAAAATTCATTAATAGTGGTTGGTGAAACAACGATAGCGCAGGCATGAACACTAATGTGACGAGCACAACCTTCAATTTGTTTAGCGAAGTTAATGATTTTTTTAGCATCAGGATCGTCTTGGTAAAGATTTTTTAAATCAGGGGTAGTTTCAATGGCTTTATCAATCGACATAGGGAAACCCTGAGAACCTTCGGGGATAAGTTTGCTGATTTTGTCACCTACCGAATATTCGTATCCTAAAACTCTGGCAGTGTCACGAACAGCATTTTTGGCCATCATACGTCCAAAAGTACATATTTGTGCTACTGCTTCCTTGCCATATTGATCGATAATGTGATAAAGCATTTGTTGACGTTTGTCGTCGGCAATATCTAGATCAATATCAGGAGGCGATGGACGGTCTTTGTTTAAAAACCGTTCGAAAGGGAGCTGATAGATTAATGGATCTACAGTGGTAATACCTAAAATAAAGGCAACTAAACAACCACCAGCAGAACCTCTGGTGTTGGTTGGGGTGTCATTATTTTCTGCCCATTGAATAAAATCTCTCATGATTAAAAAGTAAGCAGCATACCCTTTAGTACAGATAACATCCATTTCGTATTCAATACGATCAATTATCTCTTGATTTAACTTATCACCATAATGTTCTTTGGCTGTTTGATAAACAGCGTCATGAAGAGTTTCTTCTGCAGTTTTGCCTTCAGGTAATTTGAATTTAGGAAAATACCATTTACCAAGTTCGATTTCGACATTACATTTGTCGGCGATTTTTTGAGTATTTTCTAAAGCATCAGGAAAATCAGCAAACTGAGTTGCCATTTCTTCAGGTGATTTAATATAAAAATCTGGAATATCCAACATACTAAGACGTTTGGCGTCATTGGTTGTAGTCTGGGTGTTAATCATCATCAAGATGTCTTGAGCGAAAGCATCCTCTTTCTTTAGATAATGAGCGTCATTGGTGGCAACCAAAGGGATGCCAAGTTCTCGACTAATTTTGATAATACCTTCGTTAACCATATCTTGACCTTTAAGACCAGGATGACGTTGAATTTCAAGGTAGTAATCTTCTCCAAAAAGATCTTGAAAATCTTTGGCACGTGAGCGAGCTTTTTCGTAATCATTACTTAACACTAATTGGCTTATTTCTCCTTCAATACAAGCACTGCAACAAATTAGACCTTCATGATATTTAACGAGAGTTTCCCGATCAATACGGGGTTTGTAGTAAAAGCCTTCAATATGAGCAATACTGACTAATTTCATTAGGTTTTTATAACCTTGATTGTTTTTGGCTAACAAAATTAAATGTTGATTACGACGGTTAGACGCTGATTTATCAAGGCGGCCGTTTTGGGCAAGATATGTTTCGCAACCAATTATCGGTTTAATGCCGTTTTTTTGGCAGGTTTTATAAAACTCAACGGCGCCATACATGGTGCCATGATCAGTGATGGCGATAGAATTCATTCCCATTTCTTTGACAGTGTTAACTAAATTTTTTATTTTAGTTAGCCCATCAAGAAGTGAGTATTCAGTATGAACGTGGAGATGAACAAAAGACATATTTAATTAATTTTCAAAATCCAATTTTTAATGGCTAAAAATAGGACTCTATATTTATAACATTTGTTGAAGAGCTTTGATACGTTCTTCAATTGGTGGGTGGGTAGAAAAAAGACTGGCGATCTTATTTCCTTTAAAAGGATTGGAAATGTAAAGAGAAGCAGTGGCGGTTGAGGCAGTTTCTAATTTTGAATCATCATTGGATATTTTTTTGAGAGCATTAATTAGACTTTGAGGTTGTCGAGTTAGTTTTACAGCTGAAGCATCGGCAAAATATTCACGGCGTCGGGAAATGGCTAGTTGAATTAATTGGGCGATTAATGGGGCAAAAATAAGTAATATAAATCCAATTAAAGTAAGGATAGTACTTAACTGATTATCTCGATCATTATTTTTTCTAAAAATATTAGAACGAGAAGTAATATTTATTAATATTGATAAAGTTCCAATAAGAATACTGACAACAGTCATTAAAAGAATGTCGTAATTCTTGATGTGTGACAGTTCATGGGCAACAACCGCTTCTAACTCACTTCGATCAAGTTTTTCCAAAAGACCACTAGTGGCGCAGACTATAGCGTGTTGTGGATCGCGTCCGGTAGCAAAAGCGTTTGGTGATGGACTGTCGATAACGTAAATTTTAGGAACAGGTGTTTGATTAGCCAAACTTAGGTTTTCAACAGAAGTGTAAAAATTAAAAAAATCTTTTTTGGTGGCTGGTTTAGCTTGATTTAAAGCTAAAACTATTTTGTCACCCCAAAAATAGCTAGCGCCAGAGGAAAGAATGGAATAAATAATAGCAATAAACAAAAGAGAACCATCTAGATTAAAAGCAGTAGTGATAGTGTAAGCAACAACGACAATAAAGGCGATAAAGAGGCTAATGATTAGACTCGATCTTATTTTATTTCGACTGACTTGCTCATAGACGTTTATCATAATTTAAGTCCACAAAAAGTAACTTATTATCTGAAGCACATTTAAATTAAAGTTAATTTTTATAAATTAACTTTAGGATTCTTCATTTCTTCTGGACTGACTTCAGTGGCAGATTTATCATTTGGAGTATTAAGACCACTTTCTTCTTTGAAGCCAAACATTTGAGCTATCCAGACACCAGGAACAGTAACAATAGCAGTATTATAATCGGCAGTTAAATCAATTAGAGTTCTTCTGGCATACATTAATTTGTCGGCTGTGTCTCGGAGTTCATCCATAAGATTATTAACTAATCCAGATGTTTGAATTTGAGGGTTACTTTCAACAACAACTCTAAGAGAACCTAAGGCTTTATTGATACTGGCTTGAGCTTTGTCAATGACTTTAGAGTCATTACTACTAACCGCTGATTCAACCATTTTTCGAGCATTGGTTAGTTCATCAAAAATACCTTTTTCGTGTTTCATGTAACCTTTGACTGAGTCGACGAGGCTAGGGATGAGATTGGCTTGGCGTTTAAGTTGATTACCTATTTCTTGAATAGAGGCTTTAATTTTAACTTGGAAACCCTTGAACTTGTTGTAGTAATTAATTAAAACCAAAGCAAGGATGACAATTAAAACGATGATATAAGGCATTTTATTAATTAAAATTTAATATGATTCATTATAGCATTTTTTGGCTAATTCGATTTCTTGTTCCCCTATCCTTAATTTTGGTTCGATATAGCAAAGATGAAGAAAATTATAGAGTTTTTCTTCGGTATCAAAAGTGTGTATTTTACCTGTCTTAACATCTTTTATTCCATACTCTGATATAGAAAACCCTAACGATAAAGCATATTTTCGAAGTAGAATATTATGTTGACGAGAACCAGTAAAATGTTGAACCAGTGAAGCAAAGTTTTTGGCAGGTTGAATCATAATATCGACGCGAATATCTGGATAAATACGAATAGAGGCTTTTTTAGTTCCGCGATTAATAGTTTGGATATTTTCTGAATAAGAAATAAACCAGTCAAGGATTTTTGAAGATTGATTTGATTTGGCAACAATATCAATATCCCCAACTGTTTCTGTTTGCCGGCGAAGACTACCTAGAGTGATGAACTCAATTGTAGGAAATTTTTTTTGAAGGAATTTTATAATTTTATCGGCGGCGGTTTTGGCCTCAGAAAAACTCATTCTACGAGTATGCCCCAAAAAAACTA
>CAZNDF010000038.1:0-5949 GCA_964571775.1 uncultured Gammaproteobacteria bacterium
ATTAATCTTTGAGAGAGAACATCAAGATAAGTGGTTGGTTCGTCAAGAATTAAAAAATTGTAGTTTTTGGCCAAAAGAGTGGCGATGGAAAGACGAGTTTTTTCTCCGCCAGAAAGAGAAACGACTTTTTGAAAAACTTTGTCACCCGAAAAAAGAAATTTTCCCAAAAGAGAACGGAGTGATTTTTCGTCCATTTGGCATTTGTCTTTGACGGTATCGAGAAGAGTTTTATTGAAATCGAAAGTTTCAAATTCTTGCGAATAATAACCAATATTCAAACGCTCATCTTTTAAGATTTCACCACTATCAGGAGAAATCATTCCCATAATAATTTTGATTAAAGTACTTTTGCCGGCACCATTTTGACCAATCAGGGCAATTCGTTCTCCCCTTTTGATATCAAAATCAACATTATTTAAGACTTTTTTATCACCAAAAGATTTAGAAATACCCATAGCCATAATGGGAACTTCTCCTATCCAAGCAGGATCAGGTAACTTCATTTTTATTTTTTTAGCTTCTGGAGGCATGGCTGGTAAAGCCTCAACGAGTTTTTCGATTCTTTTGGCTAAATTAAGTTTTTGACGAACACCTTTTTCTGACCGATTACCAGAAATTTTGAGTAAACCTTTTTTCATTTCGACAATGCGGCGTTCTTGAGTGTGAATTTGATGAACTAAAACTTCTTCGCGTTCCCCTTTTAACTTGACATAAAAAGAATAATTGCCATTATATTCTTCTATTTGTTTGGTTAAAGAATTAACTTCCAGGATTTTACTAATGTTTTTGTCGAGGAGGGCAAGATCATGAGAAACAATAATTAAAGTTTTAGGGTAACGACCCAAAAAATTCATCATCCACGCTTTGCCGGCGGCATCCAAAAAGTTGGTTGGTTCATCGAGAAGTAAAATATCTGGTTCGGCAAGCAAAGCCCGAGCGATGGCTAGTTTGGTTTTTTGGCCACCACTGAAATGTTGGGGGGCATCATCGAGTAAAATTTGAGGTAATTCTAATTTGGCGAGAATTTTTAACATTTCATAATCTTCGTGAGAATTATTGGGGTCAAGATAGTCACGGATAGAAGTGGCATGTTCCATTTTGTCATCACGTTTGACTTCTTGAGGAACAGACATAACTTGGCCACTAATATCAAGTTTGCCATCTTCGGGGAAATCTTCTTTGGTAAGTAATTTAAACAAAGTTGATTTACCAGAACCGTTGGCACCGACTAGGCCAACTTTACTATTTTTGGCAATAAAAAAGCTAGCATCTTTAAAGATGGCATTGTTACCATAGGAATAAAAGATGTTTTTGGCCAAAATCATGGGTTAATTTTAACATTTAAATGAGAAGATTGTATGGTAGAATTGGGCGTTGTTGAAAAACATCTATGGTATCAATAAAAGAATTAGTAAACTTTTCGCAAACGCCTGAATATTATGGCCGATTTGCAAAAAAGGATTCGGACATAAATTTATTACGAATAGATTTAATAGCTTTGTGTGGAGAAGAAAGAAGTAGATTAAAAACACCAGTAAATGGAGATTCGACCTTGGTTTTGAGATATAAAGAAACAGAGGGGGTTTTATTAAGTTTGATAACGGAACCAGAAAGATTAGAAATAACCCAACTCCAAGGAGCTTGCGGGAAAGCTGGGTACAGATTAACTACTGGGATGCACTTAACCCACTTATTTGCAGATCAGGTTGAAACCATAGCCAAAAGCGAAAAGGCTGGTTTTAGAAGGATATGTATGTCACCAATCGAAAAGATTGAAGGACTGCTTGAATCAGGAAGTGAAATAGCTTGCCAGAGGTATAAATCGCTGGTGGCGATATTAGGTATGGCTTACTCCAAAGAAGAAATGTTGCATGTCAAAGATATAAAACGAGATTAATTGAGATTCTTTTTGTTAATATCAGAAAAATCACGAAGTTTGTCCCATTCTTGACGAAATTTTTTCTCGTCTTTAATGTCAATAAATTTGGCATACTGAGAATGAGTATCTTTGACTCGGCGGACATATTTAATAGGACACCAATATCGTTCGGTTCTCCCACTAATTTCAGCACTGTAGCGGATTAAGTTATTCACGTAGGAACAGTAATAACAATTAATTTTTTCCCATTGGTTAAGACAAGAAAGCAACTGACGATCATAAACAAAATAATCACGAGGTTTAACGGTGGGAATCCCATAAAGACGAAAACAAATTTGATGATAAATTTCGACACTGATATTCCAGACAACAGCTGGTATCACCATACCGTAAATAAACGGGGCACTTAAAAGATAACGCCAGTTAATTGGTAAAGATATTTGTTTACCATGGTGATGCCATAATTTAAGAAAGTCACGGCGAGCATTAACTCTTCGGAAAATCCCCTTTTTATCCATAAGACGATCAAGAGCATCGTCAAAGTTTTTTCTGGTTTCGTTTTTAAATTTCTCTAGGTCGGAAAATGAAAGGTGGGATAAAGACAATTCTTTTTGAACTTTTTGAAGTTGAGCAGTAAGTTTGTTTCTGATAGACATAGGTAATTAAACCATAATAATTATTGGATTTAACAGACAAAACATAAGACTGATAAAATTAGGTGGTGATGAAGATTTTAAAGAACCTATTACAAAGGACAATGATCGCTGTGGTAGGGATATCAGTGGCGTGGTTTATTATCTTCCCTATGTTTAGCCGACTAGACCAACGACTACCTCTATTTTTGGCGGTAATGTTGACCTATTTTATTTCGGCGTACGTACTTTTACCAAAAGTAGTCCAGGTGACATTATTAATCTCGAGAAAAGGAAGAATTCCGAGGTTTACTAGAGGTAAGGACGGCTTATCTGTTGATCCGGTCAATATAATTTTGTTGGGAACTAAAGAAAGTTTGGAAGGTTCTTTTGGAAAAATGAATTGGTACAAAGCAGATAAAATATCAATAAAAAGTTCTTTGAAGATGATAGAGACTTTTATAAGGAATAAACCTTATCCTAAAGCCCCTTTTAGTGCTTTGTTCCTTTTTGGGCGGAAACAAGATATTGGTTTTCAAGAACCGATAAATAACAGCCCAAGGAAACGACATCATATTAGATTTTGGGCAACAAATGTAAACGAGATAATTGACCCTTTGGATGCAAAGTTTTGGAATAAAAAACAAAAAATTAAACCAGATAAGATATTTGCTTGGGTTGGGGCTGGAAGTGAAGATGTGGGGTTGGGTTTTACTAAACTTACTTACCAAATTTCACACAAGGTTAACCATGATGTAGACACAGAGAGAAAATATATTCTTAATTCCCTAAAAAAATCTGGGAGTATAGGAAAAGTTAGCTATTATAAACCAGGCGGATTTAAGATAGGAAAATATGTATCGGACGGTAAAATTGCAGTAGCTAAATTAAAAGACTAGGGATAAAAGTTGGATTATTAATCCTGATAAAGCACTAAAACCATACAATAAAGTTAAGACCTTTAAAAAGGTTTTTTTATTTTTTTCTTCTCGGTAAAGAACTAATAAACCCAAACCCCCACTGGCTAATAAGCCGGCAACTGCTGGGCCTAAACCAATTATATTTTTTATAAATAATTCAGTAATAGCGACTGAAGCGGCACAATTAGGGATTAAACCGATGATAGCGGCTAGAAATGGTTGCCAAAATATATTTTTGGTGAAAAATTCAGTAATAGAAGCTTCGCCAATATAAAAGACAATAGCATTGATAAATAAGGTAGCCAAGAATACAAAAATAAAAACATTGAAAGTGTGAACTACTGGGTGCCAAAAGATTTCTTTGATATCAAATTTTTTGGAAATAGATGAAGTTGAATGACCACAACAAGCGGTTTCATTTAGGATAGTTTCGTGATGATGGTTTTTACTATCATGACCGCTCTCCACTAATTCAATATGGGCTTCAACTTTTTGTTCTTCTTTTTTGAAAAACAAATCAACTCCGTAACCAACAAGAAGAGCAATGACAATTTTTATACTAACTAAGGGTAATAATAAATGGACTTTGTCGGGTTGTGACAGAATTATTGGGATAGCTTCATCAGAGGTGGACAAATAGACAGCTAATAAAGTACCAATAGTAAGTAATCTTTGAGTAAATAAAGCCGTAGCCACAACTGAAAAACCACATTGAGGGAGAACCCCAGCAATAGCCCCAAAGACAGGGCCAGCCTTACCGGCATTTTGGACTTTTTCTCTGATTTTATCGCCAAATTTATATTCTAATATTTCAATTCCAATATAGATTATGAGTAATAAAGGGACGGTTTTAAAACTATCAATAAGAGCATCAAAAAAAAGATCGATCATATGTTTTTACAATGAGAACACAGCCCAAAAAACTCAAGAGAATGTTCTAAACTAATAAATTTTGTTTCTTGCTGGAATTTTTGTTGAATATCGATCAGTCTTTTTTCTTCGTCTTGGGGTAAATCGATTCTTTGGATAGTTTTACATTTCAGACAAATTAAATGGTGATGATGATCTTCAATAGATTCATAGTAAAGAGAGCCGTCACCAAGTTCAACTAAACGAACTAGTTGTTTTTGTCTAAGGGCATTAAGAGATCGATAAATGGTGGCTCGATTAAAGTCTTTGCATTTGGTTTGAATATCAGTTGAACTGATAGGACCAGAGGCATCTTGGATTATTTTTAAGATAGAATTTTTAGCAATTGATGGTTTGGACACAGTGGCTATTATAATGCGACATTGTCGCAATTACAACTAGTTTGGAATCAATTTATTTTAAATTAAAATAGTAATTAAATTTGATCTATTTTTGATATATATATTTTAAATATAGAGATGTTTTATACTTTTCTATAAGCCATGTCACAACGTATCGAAGTTTCAGAAATAGGATTAGTTAATCGATATTATATGGATTTCCCTCCAGAAAATAGATTTACTACCGATAGTTCTGGAACTTTAATTATAGGAACCTCAAATAAAAATTTTATTTCTTCCCGTGTTTCACTAGTAAGTGATCATATCTTAGGTATAAAAGATAATAGATATGAAATGTCTCAGGCTTATTTGGCCGAAGAATTAGTCCGGGTGGCTCTTAAAAATCCCCTTGAAGAAAGGGGATTTTTTTTATATCTTGCACCTCAAAATATCGAATCTGGTGTTGATAAAAAGGGGGTGGATTTTCTAATTACTGATTCGTCCCAAATGATTTATTTAGGTATCGACTTAAAACTTAAAAAAGGTAGATCAAGATTTAATCGTGATGGTTCTGGTTGGTGTCCCAATCTCCAATCTCCATTTATCTATTTAAAAATGGGCAATTGGTCATTAGAAACGCGCGAAAATCCTGATGTTAATATTCGTCAATGGATTCAAGAATATACTCGCCCAAAACTTAAGACTACTGGTAAAATACCCAGAGTCTACGAATTACGTCAATATATTGTCCCCCGGGTAATTAGAACATTATCTGGATATATTGAAGCTCTCAATAAACCAGAAGACAAATTCTATAAACTGTATACCCCTGAAGATCGGCAATCGTTAATCATTTTAAAAAATAAGTTATCCACTGTTAATTCACTTTTTTCATCTATCTCTCACGACTACCATCTCGAAGATTAATGTTGACTATATAAAGTAGATGTCTATTCCGTCGATCTTTATTATTTGTACCCCATTTCTAAGTTTCACTTTGGCCTGGCAAGGCGGAGCATTAGGGTCTGGAACCTTTCTATCCTTATAACCCTGTCTCCAACCCCTGTCTCATTCTATCAAATATCCGAAGCTAAATTAGACAAATGAGACAGTATAAAAAAGAATATTAAAATATGATGTGGTTTGATGTACAAACTATTGACTTGTTAACCATATGATTATTGGTTTAACAAAATCGGGTACATTATATTCATGGTCTTGAGCGATTAGTCTTGCCTTGACGGCTTTAGAAGAATTTGGATATTTTT
>CAZNDF010000039.1:0-5949 GCA_964571775.1 uncultured Gammaproteobacteria bacterium
CACGCTTGTTGAGAGCACAAGATTTTAAGTCTTGCGTGTATACCAGTTTCACCACAGCGGCTCAAGTCAAACGTGCTGATATTATACAAGTTTTCTATAAAAATCCCAATGATATAATTTGTAACTTATGTTATCTCAACCTACATTTGTTCCAGTCGGTACTCAAGCCACCGTCAAATCCCTTTCTCCCGAAGAGATGGAGGCAATTGGAATCGAAATATTTTTTTGTAATACTTACCATCTTTATCTTCGTCCCGGGGACAAAGCTGTTAAAGAATTCGGCGGACTTCATAAATTTACCCGATGGAACGGTCAAATAATTACAGACTCTGGCGGCTTTCAGGTTTTTTCCTTAGCCAAAGACCATAACGGAGCCGGCAATCTAGTCAAGATTACTGAAGATGGGGTCGAATTCCGTTCTCATCTCGATGGTTCTCTCCATTTTTTCACCCCCGAAAAATCAATCCAAATTCAACATAATCTAGGAGCTAACTATATTATTGCTTTTGATGAATGTACTCCATATCCAGCTACCAAAAAATATGCCCAAAAAGCTCTTGACCGAACTCACCGCTGGGCAGTTCGTTCACTTACCGAGCACAAAAGACTCAATCAAGAATTAAACCAAGATCTAAAACTCTATGGAGTTATCCAGGGTAGTTATTACAAAGATCTTCGTGAACAATCAGCTGAATTTATTTGTTCTCAAGATTTTGACGGTATTGCTATTGGCGGAGTCTCAGTTGGAGAACCAAAAGATAAAATGCGAGAAGCTGTTTCTTATTCACTTCCCATTGCTCTCAAAACTGGCAAACCTATCCATTTACTCGGTGTCGGAGAAGTCGATGACCTTTTTGATTTTTTTGGCCAAGGAATTACTTCTATGGACTGCACTCTTCCTACCCGTATGGCTCGCGGAGGACAGTTTTTACACCGCACCGGCAACTCTACTTACGACTACGAAAATAAATTTAAAAGCCAAATAATGAATGCTCAATTCAAATTAGATCAAACACCTCTTGATCCAAATTGCCATTGTCCTACCTGTCAAAAATATGACAGAGCCTACATCCATCATCTTTTTAAAACTCAAGAATTATTAGGTTATCGTCTCATGACTATTCACGACCTTGCTTTCATGATCAATGCTACCCAAGAAATCAGAAACGCTCTCAAAGACGGTACTTTTGATAAACTAAAGTACGAATGGTTGGGACGGCACTAATCGTCCTACCATTATTAATTAGTAATTATTAATTAGTAATTATGAAAATCATCTTGGTCACTGGAGGAGCCGGACATGTCGGTTCACATATTATCGAAGAGTTAGTTAAAAATCCTGACAATAAAGTCATTTCCTTAGATAACTACTTCAACGGAAGTCAGAAAAACCATATTGATGGAGCCGAATATCGCACTGGCCACACCAAAGATATTGATAAGTTAATCGCCGAAACTCCAGACATTGTTTATCATCTTGGTGAATATGCCCGCATCTCTCCATCAATCACTGAACCCCAAAAGGTTTATGACATGAATACTCTTGGTACTTTTGCAGTAGTTGAATTTTGTCGTCAAAGAAAAGTTGGCAAACTAGTTTATGCTGCTTCCAGTACTAAATTTGCCACCGAAGGTCAAGAGCGTTTTGAAAATCCCTATTCATTTACCAAGGCTAACAATGTTGATTTGATCAATTGCTATAGTCGTTGGTACAACTTGCCCTGTGCTATTTGTTATTTTTACAATGCCTTTGGCCCTCGCGAAAAAGACGAAGCCACTTATGGCACCTTAATTGCCAAATTTCAAAAAAAATATCTAGACAACAAACCATTCACTGTGGTTAAACCAGGAACTCAAAAAAGAAATTTTACTTACGTCAAAGACTTAGCTCACGGTATGATTTTAGTCGGCGAAAAGGGGATTGGTGATGGATATACTCTCAGCAACAAAAAAGAATATTCTGTTTTAGAAATTGCCCAAGCTTTCGGTGGCCCAATCGAATATATTGATGGCTATCCTGGAAGGACTGAATCTGGGAATGCCCCTGACAAAGCCCGTGAAGAACTTGGCTGGGAGACAACTCTTGATATTATGGATTACATCAAAGAATTTATTGCCTCTCACCCAAGAAAGTAATTGATATATTTCAAATCATTTTTATATCTTTTAATCTATTTTGATAACTAAAATTAATTAGCAATCAAACATTAATACTGCTAATTGATAGATGATTTTTTATTTATCCTATCCTTAGGGTAAATAGTGAAATTAATCCCATCTTTGCTATAATATTCCACATGACTTCACCTAAAAACTTCCTCTCCATTAACTTTGGCTGTCGAGTCAACGCTGCCGAGACCAACCAATGGTCTCAGGTTTTAATCGACCAAGGCTTCACTCCCACCGACAACGCAACTCCATCAATTATTCTCATCAACACTTGTGCTGTCACCAAAAAAGGGGAGAAAGAATCAATTAATAAGGTTAAAACCCTTTGTCAAAAATACCCCCAAGCCGAAATTTATGTTACTGGCTGCGCTAGTTTTAAAAAAATCGAAAATATTCCCAACATTAAACTCTTTAAAAACAACCAAAAAGAAGAACTCCTCCATCATTTAAAGTCTAGCTACAGTCCAAAGATAGGGGACAAGTTTAGCCACACCCACCGCTACCTGCTCAAAGTCCAATCTGGCTGCACTCAGTTTTGTTCTTATTGTATCGTTCCTTTCAAAAGAAATTATCTCCAATCATTATCCATCAGCGATGCTATCAAAACTGTTAACCAAGCCGTCAATGATGGTTATCAAGAAATAATTATTACTGGAGTCAACCTTGAACAATACGAATACGTTTTTTCCAACCTACTCGAAGCTCTCTTAAAAGAAACTCATATTAAACTAATTAGTTTTGGTTCTATCCCCATTAATTGCATTGATGACAAATTCGTTAAATTAATTAAAGATTACCCTAAACGGATAAAAAGCTTCTTTCATATCCCGATTCAGTCCGGTTCTGACAAAATTATTTCTCTTATGAATCGGCCTTATACAAAGGACAATATTCTTGAAAAAATTAACTGTCTAAGATCAATAAATAATAATCTAACCTTCGGTACAGACATTATTGTTGGCTTCCCTGGTGAAACTGAAACAGATTTTCAAGAGACATTAGATCTTTGTCAACAAATCGGCTTTTCTAAAATTCATGTTTTCCCCTTTTCACCTCGACCAGGAACCAAAGCTAGAATTATTTTTGAAACCTCACCTAAAATTTCCAAAGAAGAAATCAAAACTCGCTCCCAAAAAATCAGATCTGCTCAACTGAAAAAATAAATTACTGACAAACTAACGACCAAAATAAACTTCCATCTCATCAAAAACTTGGCATTTAAAAGACACTTCTTGTCCTGGAAACCTCGCGTTTTTACCCCAAATATAAGCCTTACCCACGTCATCTCTCATTTGGTTAGAAATCCTTTTTAATACGTCATCTAAAGTGTTATTACTTTTAACAATTAATGGTTCGTTTTTATCGGCCTCACTGGTTCTATCTTTTTTAAGATAAACTCTGACCAACCCCAGTCCTTGCCAAATTCTTTCTTTAAATTCTTCTATACCCAACCCTTGATCAACACACATCTTTAAAACCCTATCTGGTATTTTTTTTAAATCACCAGGTTTAACCAAATCCATCTTCGTCACTAGTTCTACTGCCGGCATGTATCTTCGAGTCTTAACTAATCCATCAATTAATCTGTCTACACTTTCAATCTTTTCTCCAAACTGAATTATGGCATTTCCCAAACCCATCTCCTCTGCGATATCAACCACTTCCTCTTTATCAAAAGAATAATATGGATCAATTACTTGAATTGCTCCTTTATAAGTTTTATGAACCAAGATTTTTGGCGGTCTTGTGTTTAACCTTATTCCAGCGTTGTAAAGTTCCTGACCAACCACATTCAACCAATCAATTCTCTGAATGTCTGTCATCAACACCACCAAATCAGAAGCCCTAATTACCGAAATAACCTTTCGACCAAAACCTTTATTTCCTGCCGCCCCCTCAATAATTCCCGGCAAATCTAAAATTTGAATTTTAACCCCTTTATACTCCATCATCCCTGGGACTACTCCCAAAGTAGTAAAGTCATAATTCCCTACTTTGGATTCAGCATTAGTTATTTTATTTAATAAAGTTGATTTTCCTACACTTGGCAATCCCACCAAAACCACCGAAGCATCCCCTGAATGTTTGATAGCATAGCCAACTCCACCACCACCACCTTTATTCATTGGTCCATCAAGTTCATCTTTGAGCTTGGCTAATTTCGCCTTTAAAACTCCATGATGATGTTCACTCGACTTGTCATATGGCGTATCTCGAATTTCTTTCTCTACTCGAGATATTTTCATTTTAATAATTTCTTCTTTGTTCATTTGTTAGAATTACTTACTTATATTTTAAAAACAAATTGTTGAGTTTAACGAAATCCGCTTTTGGCAGAAAAATTGAAAGCTCTAGAAAAAATAAAATCAAAATAACCTTAATCCTCGCTTGTCTATTTTTTATTTTTTCAAGTAAGTCTATTTTAGCATCTGATAACTTGTTTGGCCTCCATTTAACCCAAACACAGGATTTATTATCAGCCAAAGACATTATTAATAGTAATGGTGGCAATTGGGGATGGGTTACTCTAGTTATCCGTCCTGATCAACTTGACTACCAAACCTGGCAAGATTTTTTCGATAATTGTCGAAAATATCACCTTATTCCCATAATCCGTTTGGCTAACATCCCTGAAGGGGATAATTGGAAAATTCCCCAAAAATCAGACATTGATTTATTAGCTAGTTTTTTGAATTCTCTCAATTGGCCCACCAAAACCCAACATGTAATTTTATTCAACGAAATTAATCATGGTCAAGAATGGGGTGGGGAAGTCAATATAAAAAATTATGTCGACTTGAGTCTTTATACTTCTCAAAAACTTAAAAACCTTAATTCCAATTTTTTTATTTTAGGTGGCGCTCTTGACCTTGCCTCTCCCGACAATTTACCAAAATTTTTATCAGCCAAAAGCGTTTATCAAGAAATTTACAACTACAATCCAACTTACTTTGACCATGTTGATGGTCTCGCTTCTCATTCGTACCCAAATCATGGCTTTGTTGGTACCCCTAAAGATACTGGCCAACATAGTATTTTGGGGTATTCTTGGGAATTAGAATTTATCAAAAAATTAGGAGTCGAAAAAGAACTGCCAGTTTTTATTACTGAAACTGGTTGGCCTCACCAAGAGGGAATTAATAAAAAAAATAAATTCTACACCACTAAAACTACATCACAGTTTTTACTTGATGCTTACAAAATTTGGTCTCAAGATAGCCGAGTCAAAGCAGTCACTCCCTTTATTTATAATTACCCTAATATTCCTTTTGATCATTTTTCTTGGCTCGATCAAAATGAAGAACTTTACCCTGAATATCAAAAAGTTATTGATTTTCCTAAAACTAGTAATCATCCAGAACAAATCACTAAATATGAACTTTATAAAAGCCAATTACCTTTACTGATTTTTACCAATCATGAGTACAATGGCCAAATTAGTCTCAAAAATACTGGCCAATCAGTGTGGGGAGAAACTCAAGTTTGTCTCAAACCAAAAGTCTCTGACAATGTTGAAATAACAGAAATTTGTACCAACGAATCTGATCGAATTTATCCCAATCAAATAAAAATATTTAGTTTCAAGTTTAAAATCAAAGACGGCAATTCAAAAAAAATAGTTATCTCTTGGGAAAACCTACCTTCTACTGAAATTACTCTCTTTTCTGAAAACGCCACTATCTATCACCCGCGTTTCAATTTACTCGATAAAATCAAAAGTTTCTTTACTAAGTTCTGATTGATTTCTGGTGCCGCAGAGAGGACTTGAACCTCCATGGG
>CAZNDF010000040.1:0-5655 GCA_964571775.1 uncultured Gammaproteobacteria bacterium
GGTTCGTAACAGAACGGAGGATTATCAAAAATGGTTTTATCCCAAAAAACTTCCTTGATTGCTCCCCCACCAAATATGGATGGTTTCATATTCAAATAAGTTTCTTTTTTGACAAAAAGACAACCAATGCCGGTAGGACCGTAAAGTTTATGACCAGAAAAAGCATAAAAATCAACGCCAAGATCGGCAACGTCTACTGGGAAATGAGCCACACTTTGAGCTCCATCAACTAAAACTAATGTTTGGGGATTGAGGGCTTTTATTTTTTGGGTAATTTGTTTGACGGGGTTAATAGTACCTAAAACATTACTAACATGAGTAAGAGCAACTAATTTAGTTTTGGGAGTAATTAATTTATCAAGTGATTCAAGATCAAGAGTAGAGTCATTTTTAATGGGGATATATTTTAAAACAGTATTTTTTTGGAGAGCCAATTGTTGCCAAGGAACTAAGTTAGAATGATGTTCCATTTGAGTGATGACAATTTCATCCCCAGAGCTAATATTGAAATTTCCCCAAGACTGAGCGACAAGATTTATGGAAGCAGTTGTCCCAGAAGTAAAAATAATTTCGGAAATATCGGCGTGAATAAAATCAGCGATTATCTGGCGAGATTGGTCATATTGATCGGATGCAATTTGAGAAATCTGATATAGACCACGATGAATATTAGCACTGTATTGGTCATAGTATTCGATTTCTTTTAAAATAACTTGAGCGGGTTTAAGACCAGTAGCAGCATTATCAAGATAAATTAAAGACGGATTATTTTTGAAAATAGGAAAATTGTTTTTCATAATTAGATTTCCAAAAAAGATTTAATGATTAAGTCTAGGGCATCTGATTGAGAAAAACCACGGGACATTAGATAAAAAAGCTGAGATTGATCGACTGGACCAATCGCTGAGGCATGAGAGGCTTGAACTTGATCATTACTGATTTCTAATTCAGGGACAGAAACAGCTTTACTGTCGTTACCAATTAACAAAACCGAATGTTTAAGAAAAGCCTGAGCATTAATAGCTTTTTGATTGATACGAATAAAACCTTTAAGAGTGAGGCTGCCGCCTGGCATAACTACAGCTTTGATGAGAATATTGCCGGTAGTATGTGGGGCAGTAAATTCCATGACAGTTTCTAAATTAATAGTTTCACCAGATTTCACCAAAATATTTTTGGTGAAATTTTGAATGTCGTGAGACTGATTTAAAATTTGTTGATATTTCATGCGACACTTCCTTCCATTTGTAAATTAATGAGACGATTAAGTTCGAGACTGTATTCCATGGGTAATTCTTTGACAATTGGTTCAACAAAACCATTGACGATCAAACTTTCGGCTTCGTGTTGAGAAAAACCACGGGACATAAGATAAAAAAGCTGATCTTCACCAATTTTACTGACAGTGGCTTCGTGTTCAATAAAGGCCGAACTTTCAGAATTTTTATTGGTAGGGTAAGTATCGGAATGGGAATTTTTGTCTAAAATAAGAGCATCACAAACAACCTTGGAGCGGGCATTGGTGGCGCCTTTACTGATATAAACAGTGCCGCGATAACTACTGCGGCCACCGTTGAGACTGATGGATTTAGAAATAATGCGACTGGTAGTGTTTGGAGCTAAATGGATAGCTTTAGCACCAGCATCGAGGTACTGAACACCAGAAGCAACAGCAATTGATAGAACTTCGGCATGAGCTCCCTCCCCGGCTAAAATATTACTAGGATATTTCATGGTGACTTTACTGCCAAGATTGCCGTCAACCCATTCCATAACACCATTAGCTTCGACTTGAGCACGTTTAGTAACTAAGTTATAAACATTAGTTGACCAATTTTGAATGGTGGTATAGCGAACCCGAGCATTGGCTTTGACAAAAACTTCAACAACGGCAGCATGAAGAGAATCAGTGGAGTAAATCGGAGCAGTACAACCTTCGATATAGTGAACAAAAGAACCTTCGTCAGCGATAATCAAAGTACGTTCGAATTGACCCATTTTTTGACTATTAATCCGAAAATAAGTTTGGAGTGGAAGATCAGCATGAACATTTTTGGGGATATAAATAAAAGAACCACCAGACCAAACAGCACTATTTAATGAAGCAAATTTATTATCATCAGGAGGAACAATTTTGCCAAAATATTGCCAAACTAATTTAGGATACTTTTTTAGGGCTTCATCCATACCGCAAAAGATAACCCCTTGGTCGGAAAGTTTTTTCATGAGAGAGCCATAAATAACTTCGGATTCGTATTGAGCTTTAACACCGCCAAGATATTGTTTTTCAGCCTCAGGGATACCAAGTTTATCGTAAGTATTTTTAATATTCTTGGGGACTTCATCCCAGCTGTGACCTTCTTTATTAGTGGGTTTGAGATAGTAATAAATATCGTCAAAATTTATATCGGAAAGGTCGGGGCCCCAAGTGGGCATGGGTTGGTCGGAAAAATATTGAAAAGCGCGAAGACGGAAGTTATACATTTTGTCATCTTCGTGTTTGATAAGAGAAATAGTTTTAACAACATCTTGATTAATCCCCGGCTTGGTTTTGAACACAGAAATTTCTGGGTCAGAAAATCCGTATTCATAGGGTGATTTTTTATAAGATGTTTTTGACATAAGTTTAAGATTGAAAACCGGAGTCAATAATTTTTCGAGCTAAAGAGGCATCGCCAGAGGTTTTAATTTTGCCTTTGTCTAAAATCAAAACTTGATCTGGCTTGAAATATTCTAAAATTTTAGGAGCATGGGTGATGATCAAAATAGCCGAATTTAAATCTTGAGCTAATTTTTGAATACGAAGAGACATAATCTTGAGAGCATCAACATCGAGGCCAGAGTCAATTTCGTCTAAAATTAAATACTTAGGAGAAGAAACCAGCATTTGGAGGACTTCCATTTTTTTACGTTCACCACCAGAAAAACCATCATTAAGACTGCGATCAAGAAGTTCTGATTTAATACCTAAAGTATCTGATTCGAAAGCTAACCAGCTGCGAAATTCGGAAAGAGAAGTTTTCTGATCGGGGTGAAATTTTTTAAAAATTTGCCAGAGAAAAGTTTTAACATTAAGACCTGGGATAGAAACTGGCGATTGGTTGGATAGAAAAATTCCTAGACTGGCGCGTTTGTCAGGAGAAAATTTAGAAATATCATTTTTACCTAAGATTATTTTTCCTGAAGTAATTTGGTAATTTGGATGACCAGCCAAAGTTAAGGCAACAGTAGATTTACCGCTACCGTTTGGTCCCATTAAGGCGATAATTTCGCCTGGTTTAAGATCAAAGGTAATATTGTTTAGAATTTGTTTCTTGTCAACAGAGACGGAAACATTTTTAAATTGAATCATACTCAGACTATTTTAGTATGAGTATAGTAAAAAAACAATAGATAATTAAATAAACGGTTGAACTTGGTCAAAGATGCTTTGGTAGTCAAGATGGTCTAAATCGGTACTGTCAAAAGTAATAACAGGACCACCTAGATTAAGTGGTAAATATTTACCCTTGAGTAAACTATCTTGGAGTTCATCATAGTTACCGGTGTCACAATGACCGGGATGGCGGTCTCCAGACTCGGATCGTTTTTTGAATCTATCAAAGAGGATCTGACCATCACACTGACACATAATTTGAAGAGAAATATAACCAAATCGGTTTAATCTGGATAAGATTTCTTGGCTTTCAAATTCAGGTTTAAAATTACCCTCAATAATGATCGGTTGACCAGTGGGCATGAGTGAATCGAGAAAATAATGAAGAAGAGAAAAACTGGCTGATCCGAGCTTTTTGGACCATTCCCTATCTTTCCAACCGATAGTATCAAAAAGGATTTCTTTGAGACTGTCTTTGGTAATTAAGGGTAATTTAAATTTTTGAGAGATAGCGTGAGCCAGAATAGTTTTACCAGTAGAGGGAGGACCTGAAACAATAATGAGAATAGGTTTATTCATATAATTTAATAAATGGTTCAACTTCTTTAAAGTTTTTGCCAGCAAGAAATGAATTGGCGGAAAAATCTTCTTGAGTGACGTCAGCGCCAAACCATGATGGTGGAACAAAATGATCCATCTCTTCTGAAGAAGAAAACTCTACTTCAACAAAAATAAGTCCATTTAAGTTTCTTTGATAGACATTGATTTCAGCGATTAAATTGTCTTGAAGAGGAATATAATAACGAATTTTTTCTAAAGATTTTTCGACTAAAGACCAAAGTTTATCAAACTCATATTGGGTTAAATCAATATTAATTTCTTCGGCAGAACTAAAATCCCCATTTTTGAGGGGAATCTTTTTGGTTAACTCAAATTTTGAACCTTTTTGGCGAATTCGAAGAGGAGAAGGGGGTGAAGAAATGTAACCTTGATTAATAATTTCTGAAGGAAAGAGAGATAAATCAAAAGGAATATCTTTGACAAAAAAAGTTTTTTCGATTTCAATCACAATTAATAATAGCTTAAAAAAAACAATTTGAGATATTTTGATTTTTAATGAGACATTGACCAATTTATAAATTTAAGTCATACTTTTATTCTAGAGCTTATGAAAACTCTAGGTAGAAAAATAAGACCCCCACTGAGGGGGTATTTTTTTTATAAAAGTTTGAGCCACCGTTTGGTGGCTTTTTTTTGGGCTCAATTATTAATTAGTAAAGGTTTTATGAAAAAGATAGATCTAAATATCGAAGACAAAAAGGTGTCTTTGGATTTTAATGACCATTTTGCAAATTTGGTCAAAATTAATCAAAGTTTAAACTTTGGAGCCAGTAGAAACTATAAAAAAATAGGATTGACCTATGTTGATGTGCCAGAAATTGTTGGGATTACTGGAGCTTGTGAGAATGTTGATACTTTATTTAAAGTAGGTAATCGCTGTGGAGAGCCACTTTATATTAGTCAGACTGGACAATTATCATTGGAACAATCATTGCAATCTTTTAATGGAGTGTTTACAGTGATTCATTCTGGAAGAGATGAAGAAATGGAAGATGAAAGACATTTGAGACAATTTAGACTGACAGAAGAAGAATTTGATTGTAGTTTTGCTGGTATGGATAGAAATAATTATGATGAAGAAAAGATGTTTAAGATGCTTTTAAGCCATATTCAAAAAGCAATTCAATCAATGTTGAAAGAAGTATTGAAAGATAATAGTGAAATATTAAAAAAAGTTTATGGACGGAATATAAAAGCACTGGAAAAAGCGGCAACATCAAATTTTTTGGAGATAGATTACGAATCGGCAGTAAAGTTATTACAAAAGAACGGTTATCCTGAATTGAATTTTGGGGATGATCTGAAAGCTCGCCATGAAGCAAAAGTGGTGACATTAATGAATAATAATAAAACTGAATTGCCTGTATTTATCACTAAGTATCCAAAAGAGATAAAGTTTTTTAATATGAAGGTTTCTCAAAAAGACCCAAGAGTAGTGTTGTCAGCTGATTTAATATTGCCTTATTCGGGCGAAAGTACTGGATCGGCAGTAAGAGAACATAATTATCAGAAACTTAAAGAAAGACTATTGGGATCGACAATGTATAGCCTGCACCAAAAGAGAGGTGGAACCCTGGATGATTTTAAGTGGTATCTAGATATTATTAAAAGTGAAAAGGCTAACCCTCATGCAGGATACGGTATTGGTAATGAAAGAG
>CAZNDF010000041.1:0-5624 GCA_964571775.1 uncultured Gammaproteobacteria bacterium
AGAAAAGTTGGGTAATATTGAAGAAACCATTAAAAAAGATTTGGTGGGTCAAGAGATTGCGGTCAGTTTGATTGGTAAGAGTTTGAGGAGCAGGTTGGCGACAACAAAAAGCGACAATAGGCCATTGGGATCATTTTTGTTTTTGGGGCCAACTGGTGTAGGTAAGACACAAACAGCTAAAGTTTTGTCGGAGGTTTATTTTGGGTCAAAAGAAAATATTTTGAGATTTGATATGGCTGAATATGTAGGTAAGGAGGGGTTAGAAAGACTGATAGGATCGGTACAGTCAAATCAACCAGGAGTAATGACGACACAGATTAGGAATAAACCAGTAAGTTTATTGCTTTTGGATGAAATAGAGAAAGCTCCACCGGAAGTTTATAATTTGTTTTTGACTTTGTTAGACGAGGGTTATATTAATGATGCTTGGGGAAATAAAATAATAGCAAGCCATTTGTTTGTAGTAGCAACATCAAATGCGGGAGCAGTGTTTATTAGAGACCAAATAATGAAAGGAGTTAAAGGTGAAGAGCTGCAAAAATCAGTGGTGGCTTACGTTCAAGAAAAGGGAATTTTTTCACCAGAGTTTTTGAATAGGTTCGATGGAGTAGTGGTGTTCGAACCATTAGATAAAGCTAATTTGATGTCTGTGGGGAAGTTGATGTTGGAAGGTTTTAAAAATAATTTGGCTAAAAAGAATATAAATATTGATTTTGATGAGACAGTAATGGAAAAATTAGTCAATGATGGCTATGTCCCAGAATTTGGGGCTAGACCAATGAGAAGGGTGGTGGATTTGGATATGGGTGATGTAATAGCTAAAGAATTGGTGTCAAACAGGTTGTTGCCGGGAGATAAGGCGGTGATGTCGGTGGAAAATGATCAGTATGTGATTAAGAAGGTGGAATTAAATTAATACAAAAAGAATTTAGAATTGGTATAATTGGGGCATGAATGAGTTTAATCCCGTAAGTAGTTTGGAAGTTAACTTTACTTTAGGTAAGGAAGTTTCTCTACAAGAGAGGGTTAAAGGTGTTTCTAAAAAGTCATCAGAGTCTGGCATTTTTGATAATTCCCGGACAGAGCAACAAAGAACAGATAAATTAGATGAGATTGTGGGCTATGCAAGTGAAGGGGTTTTTTCTTCTTATAAAGATTTGGTTGATAGAAGTTGTGCAGAAGAGAACTATAGCCAAGAAAAAGTAGATGAAACTTTTGATATTTTAAGAAGGGGTTTTTCATTGTCTATAAATAATAATCAAAGACTTCAGACTAGTTTGAACATCGGTGGAATAAGTGATGTTTTACCGGATAGTGCTAAATACGATAATATGGGTAATTCGAGATTAGATTTGACAAAAGGAATTTTGGAAGTGACGATAACTAATCCAAAAATAAGAGAGATATATTCTAAAGTTAGTGAAATCAGGGATGATTATGACTTGGGTGTTCCTAAGGAGAGAAAAAAGGCAGCAGAAAAAATAGAACCGTTGTATGATCAGTTACTGGATTTGGGTGATGAAGCTAGGTCTGAGGGGTTCAAAGAGCAATGGTTACAGTCTAAGGCTTATTTTGCTACGCAAATTGGGGTTTTATATGGAGATTTGAATCCAAGTGATGGATCGGTTGATAAAGCAGATCAAGATGCTGTATTGGGAAAAATGACTGAAGCAGTGGGAAAAATGACGGGGGCTGCAGAGAGAATGACTGAAGTTGTAAGTCATGCTGAAGTTTTGAGACAGAAGAAGAATGTTCCTGAAAGAAAAGCGAATAGCCGATCTGGTGTTGAGTTAATAAAACATCCATCTTTGCCTGACACAGAAGAGGGACAGTTGGAATATATTGAGGAAAGGTTAAAGATAATAGAAAATTATAAAACAGGAAATGTTAAATCAGAAATATCACTTAATGAACTGACTTATCCATTGTTTACATTACTGACAACTGAAGGTGGTGGGCTAGTTTCAAAACGCTTGCTAGATATAATTAACACACGTTTAACTTTAAAAGATGTTGGTTCTGCTATGAGATCTAATAATGGATCGATGGGGGAAGGTGGAAGGGAATTAGTTGGAACAATTTCTAGACTTGGACAGCAAGGTTATGATATGTCTCCTGATGTTATGAGAATGTTTTTTAGTGATTTTGGAGACAATGATTTAAAATTTGGGGAGGAGAAGTTAAAAACTAATCTAAAGACTGCGGAAGCATGGGATTTGATGGAGAGGGCAAATTTTGAATATCAGGAATTTGTTAATCTAATTTTTGCTGACAGTGGAAAAAGAAGCGATAAACTGAATCAGATGATTGCTCAATCTGGTATGACATTGGCGGAGTTGAGAGTTTGTAAAGACTTGGTAGCAGTTAAGGGTACTTTGTTAGAAAAACAGGTATTTAACTACTATTTTGAGACTGAAGGTGGAAAGTTAAGGGCGGCATTGGTAAAGCAATACATGATAGATAATTTGATGGATAGATTTGGAATAACCGAAGAAAGATCGGAAAGATCGGTTCGTTTGGCAGAAGAGATGTATTTTGCAAGTATGGAGAATTGTGTTGTTGATTGGGATTTTTTGAATGGTGATCAATATGCAGAAATGATTCATTTGCAATTTATTAGAAAGCTTGATGGACAAATGAATAAAAAAGGTAAGCCAACTGGTCCAAGTGTAAGTTTAAATCATATAAAAACATTGAGTCCGGGATGGATTAGAAGTTTTTGTGGAGTTAAAGATCCGACTAAGAAGATGACTTCGGATGAAATTATGGCTGCTTTGGATTCTGGAAAGTTGACTGGTAAAGAGCAGTGGACCCCTCATTTTATATCTGTAATTTGTGGTAAAGTTTGGGCTGCAAAGCAATTGATCACTAGTGAGGCTACTCCACTAACCAAGGATGTTTTGAAAACTCAGTATTGGAAAGGAGTGAATGATTTGTTCAATAAGGTTGATGGTCAAATAGGGACTAATGGAAGTATGGATGGAGTAACTAAGACAGCGTGGGTGGCTGGTGTTTTTCAATTAATACTTACTAGTAGAGATTCTGAATGGCAACCTAGTGATGTTAGATTATTAAAGAGAATATTAACTAAAGATATAATCACGAATCAAGAATCTGGTTCAGGAAAGCCGTTTTTGACTGATAAACAGTGGCTATGGATTGAGAATACTTTGAAGGTAAATAAAAATATAAGACGTATTGGTCTATTGGGGACTTTAGATAGGTTGTTTGGCGGTGGAAAACGGTAGAGAAAGGAGTGGGAATCCGTATAATATTTGCCTGGTTTTTATTTATGCGTTGTTTGACGGTGGAGCTTCGGTTTGATTTTGTGCGTTTCTTTCTGTTTCTTTTGATGTTTGTTCCTGGCTTGAATTTTTGGTTCTTCTCATTCCGTTCTTGAAGAAATTTTCTCTGGCTACATTCATACCAGTTTGGGCGAGTTTGACACCAGGTACTGTTCTTAGTGTTTCTCCGATAGCTTTGCCTACAGTAGTTGGCTTAATTTGGAAGACCATTTCTGGAATAATATTTGGGAGTTTAGCAAGAATCATAAGAGTGCTTAATCCCATTAGTGGAGCAATAATACTGCTGTCGAGTATGCTTGGAGCCCACAGTTTATCAACAGTAACAGCTTCAATTATCATATTGCTTAGAACTAGGAATATAACAGATATTGGGAATACGGCTAAATAACCAATTGTCTGGGTTAACCAACTAGAAAACCCCATTTTACTATTGGGAATTGCACCCATACCGATTTCTAGCGGGGCTAGAATTATTTTTAGTATTAGATTAATGTAACATTTGGCAATACCAAAGAAGAATTTGACAACTTGGATTAGTATAAATATAGCGATGATGGCTAGTATAACGAGAAGAGCCAGGATACCTACACCAAATCCTAACAAGATCCCTGCTCCGAAAGTAATTCCTGCGGTGCTGGCGGCGATTATTCCACCGATAATGGCTGATGGAATTGCTGCTAGGGCGGTTAACACACCAAATGGTACTGCTTTGAAAGTAAGACCGGAAAAAACACCAAAGTCGGCGTTCATTAATTCTTTGAAAGTTGGGTTGATTCCTCCAGAAAATAAAGCTGCAGTTGTTCCACCTTTTGAATTAAATAGAAGAGAAAGAACTAACCCTTGGACTACATAACTTAGATCTATTAATAAACCAGCGATAGCATAGGAAAAAGTAACTAAAATTAAAGTGGTAATTAGTCTTGGGATGGCACTTTGGATACTAACGACGGCTTGAGGACTGATTTTGATACGAAGCATAATCATTATACCTATACAAACAAAAACGATAGATATTAAAACATAAACAGCGTTTCTGAATGTTTTCCAAATAGATTGGATCCCAGATAGTCCAGAAAATCCGGTACTTTGGGCATAAACAGATTTACCAGTGAAATTGTCTATCGATTGGGCTATATATTCAACCCCAGAAGCAGGTGGGTTGTATAACTGGGCTATAGTTTGGTTAGTAAACCCGATTATTCCTCCAGGTATCCATGAAGTGGTTTTGCCCTCGAGAACACTGTCAGGGATGGTTCCTCCTGCAGCTTGAAAAATAGACATAGCGTTACTCCCAAGAGATTCATTTATCCAAGATTCTTGATTGTTACCCTTTTCTAAGGCTGCTTGTTTGGCCTTAACACCTTCGATTGTTTCATTGGGTAGTTTATATGTTTCGGCAAGAATAGTTTTGGCAGTAAAAGCGACAGTAAAAACAGTCAATAAAATGAGAATGATTTTACTAAGAGTAAAATTCTTGGGTAAGAGACGAGTATCACGGCGATTGAGACGATGAAGAATCTGTTTAAAAGTCATAGATTTATGTTTTAATTTTAGCAGAAAAGAAAAAGTAAAACAGTAATTTATTTGTAAACTACAGTAAAGCGATCATATTTTTCGACACCATTTTTGACTAGCCATTCTTGAGCTTCTTTTTTGGCTAAATCGGTTTGGTTTTTACGGGGAATAATTATTTCGAGGTTATTGACGCCAATATACCTGGTGGTGCGAAAATAGGTACCCTGATAAGGAAGAATTTGAGAAAGAGGGAAATCGAGATCAACATCAGTATCATCACCTTCTTCTTGAGAGATAGAAGGAGGAATATAGGAGGTATCGATAGTGGGGACGAGAGAAGAAGATTCTTCTTGGGTTTCATAAAACATAGGATCGCCACTAGAGTTAGTTGGACCAATATTGACAATAGTGGGGATAGGGGAAGCTGATCTTGGAGATGAATTGTTTGATAATGAGGGAGTGGAGATATTTTTAGTTGAATTCTGATTGGTTTGACTGGTCGATGTTTTAGAAGAGATCTTAGCAATACTGAGGAAGAGAATGATAATTAAAAGAAAAGCGATAAAAATTGTTTTTGGTTGAAGCAGTTTTTTGAGCATAATTTTTAAGGATTGTATTCCCAGTGCCATGGTTCGAGCTGGTAATTGTACCAACCAAAGCGACTGGCATTTTTAAGTAACCAATGATATATGGTGGATGAGCTGTTAAGAGTGCCGTTTTTGTCTTTGAAATCAATGGCTCTACCACTGTGATGAGGTGATCGGCCTGGAGGGGCAACCCATTTTCGAGCAATACTTTCACTGC
>CAZNDF010000042.1:0-5616 GCA_964571775.1 uncultured Gammaproteobacteria bacterium
CAGCCATTTCGTCACGAAGAATTTGACCCATGGAAAGATGGGTTAAATTGTATTTGGCAGCAATTAATTTGGCTTGGGTAGATTTACCACAACCTGATGGACCAATGATGAAAAGATTTAAGGACATAAATTTAAAAATTCCAAGATACAAATATCAAGTATTCCAAACAATAATGTTTGTTTCTTGTTATTTGGTTATTGGTTATTTTGATTTTAATTAATAATTAATAAGTAAGTTTGTCGTAGTTGTAAGTTTGGACAACATTCTCGATTTTTCGAGTAAGCTCCAAAACAACAGAAACAGCGATTAGAACACTGGTTCCACCAATAGTAAGAGTAGTAATATTGGTAACTTTTTGGACTATCGAAGGGGTAACAGCAATTATTCCCAGAAAAACGGCGCCAATTAATAAAACTCGATGAAAGAGGTATTGAAGGCGTTTTTCAGTAGACTGGCCTGGACGGATACCAGGGATAAATCCACCTGATTTACGTAATTCTTCGGCAATATCTTTTGGTTTAAAGACGACTGAAGTATAGAAAAAAGTAAAACCGATGACGAGTAAGAAATAAAATATGATATAAAAATAGCCATCAGTACGGAAGAAATGGGATATATTGGTAGCAATATTAGCAACCGCTTGATTAGGAACTTTGGCTAAGAATTGGCCTAATAAGGAAGGTACTGTCGCCAAGGAAACAGCAAAAATAATTGGCATAACACCAGCAGTATTAACTTTTATAGGTAAATAAGTTGATTGACCTCTTTTGGCGTAGTTGATAGGAATACGTAAAACGGCTTCTTCAACAAAGACAATGGCAGCAATCAGTGCTAAGGCCATAGCGATAAAAATAATAAAGTTGAGTCCGGTTTGAGGGTTAGAAAAATCAGTGACTGAAAGGGTTTGAATTAAACTAACAGGAAGACGAGCGATAATACCGGCAAAAATGAGCATGGAAACACCATTACCGACACCATAGAGGTTAATAAGCTCACCAAAGAAAATCATGATCATAGTTCCAGCTAACATAGTGGCAACCAAAGCAATGGTAGTCAAAATATCGATACTACCGATAATATTTTGTGACCGGAGAATAGCATACATGCCTAATCCATTGACAATAGCAAAAGGAATAGTGGCAATACGAGTATACTGATTGATTTTAGCTCGACCATACTCCCCTTCTTTCTGGAGAGCTTCGAGCTGAGGAATAACTAAAGCTAAAAGTTGCATCATTACAGAAGCACTGATATAAGGACTAAGACCAAGAGCGGTAATAGAAAAATTAGCTAAAGTCCCTCCGGAAAAAATATCTAACAAAGAGAGTAATTGATTTTGAGAGAAAAACTGTTGAAGAAGAGTAATGTTAACACCAGGAACTGGGATATGAGCAATCAAACGGAAGGCAGCCAAAATACCTAAAGTAAACAGGATTTTCTTTCTAAAGATTGGTGTTTTAAAACCCTCAATATAAAGTGAAAGGGTCTTAGTAAACTGGTTCATTAATCTATAATACCACCAGCAGCTATAATTTTTTTAGAAGCAGATTCAGAAACTAAAACACCTTTAAATTTAAGAGCTTTAGTGATCTCGCCAGTAGAAAGAATTTTAACCGTAGCATTAAGACGACTGAAAGAAATCTTAGTTTTTTTAGTTAAAGAGTTTAAATCGACTAATTCGTCTTTTTTAAACCATTTATCAACTTGAGTTAAAGTGAAGGTAATAACATTTTTTTGGTTATTAAGTCGGTTTTTACCTCGAAGAAAAGGTAAACGTTTAATCCAACCTTTTTTAATTTTGGTACCATCGAAGGTCAATTTTGTTTTACCTCTGGCTTTGTCACCTTTTGCTCCGCGACCACTGGTGTGACCACCAAGGCCTGAACCAATACCTCGACCACAACGGCGAGCAGGTTTAGTAGTGATTTTAGTTAATTGGGTTAAAATTTCCATATTATTTTTGAAGTAAAGTGAGAGCTTTAATAGTAGCCCAAACATTAATAGACTTATTTTTTGATCCAATAATTTTACTGGTAATATCTTTGATACCAGCAAGTTCAACAACAGATCGAACTGGACCGCCAGCGATAAGGCCGCTTCCGGTTTTCCCTGGACGAATTAGGACGATACCACCTTTGAATTTCAATTGAATTGAACTAGGGATTGTACCATTAACGATAGGGATTTCGATTAATGATTTTTGAGCTTTCTTAATACCTTTTTGGATAGCATCGGCAACACTTTTGGCTTTACCTAAACCAACACCAACTCGAGATTTTTTATCACCAGAAACTACTAGAGCGGTAAAATGAATTTGGTTACCACCTTTGGTTTTCTTGGATACACGTTTGATTTGAACAACTTTATCAGTGAATTCACTAACTGGTTTTTCAAATCGGTCATTTTTTTGGTTTTGCTTGTTGTTATTGTTGTAAGCCATATTAGAATTTTAAACCTCCTAATCGAGCTCCATCTGCCAAAGCCTTAACGCGGCCATGATAGCGATAATTACCTCGATCGAATCTAACTTGAGTAATTTGTTTATCAAGAGCTAATTGAGCGATTTGTTTACCAACCTCAGCTGCTTTTTCAGATTTGGTACCAGTAGTACTTTTGATTGTTTTAGTAGAAGTGGAAACTAAAGTCTTTCCGTGCTTGTCGTCAATAATTTGGGCCCAAATATGTTGGTTACTACGAAAAACTGACAAACGAGGTATACCCAAATTTTGAGCAACTTTGTTTCTGACTCGAAGTAGTCTTCTAATTTTTGAATTGTGTTGAATCATAAGGTTTAGGCTTTAGCTTTTTTACCAGCTTTGAGCTTGATAAATTCATTAACATAACGAACACCCTTACCTTTGTAAGGTTCTGGTGGTCGAATTTTTCGAATGTTACTAGCAACTTGGCCAACAACCATTCGATCAATTCCGGTAATAACTATTTTTGTTTCTTCCGGGACCTGAAATTCTACCCCATTTGGTGCAGTAATATCAACAGGATGGATGAAACCAACATTAAGGCGAAGTTTATTACCATTTACGGAAGCCTTGTAACCAGTACCTTTAATTTCGAGTTCTTTTTTCCAAGGGGTTTGAACACCTTGAACCATATTGTTGATATGAGCTCGAGTGGCACCATGACAAGCCTTAACTTTCTTATCTTCAGAAACACGATTGACAAAAACTTGATTATCTTTGACTTCAACATTAATTTTGAAAGGTATGTTTAAAGTAAGAGTTCCTTTTGGACCGGTAACAGTAACTATTTGTTTATCAACAGCAACAGTGACTCCAGTAGGGATATTGATGAGTTGTTTTCCAATTCTTGACATAGTTTTAATAAATTTCAGCAATGATTTCTCCACCAAGACCTTTGGTTTTTGCCTCTTTTTGAGACATAACACCACTTGATGTGGAAACAATAATTAATGATTGAGGTGTTTTTCCCCAAGGAAGAGAGGAAGCTTTTTCATAAACACGGCGACCCGGTTTAGAAAAAATCTTAACTTCAGTAAGCTTTGGTTGATTGTTTGAAAAAACTAAATCAAGGGTAATTTCTCTTTTTTCACCAGTGGAAACGGAGTAATCAGCAACATAGCCATATCTTTTGAGAAGATCAGCCATACTGATACAGAAATCTGAAGCAGGAGCGACCATTTTTTTCTTGCCGGCTCGAGCAGCGTTTTTGATTCTAATTAAGAAATCTATAGAGAATGATTGCAACATATTTTTACCAACTGGACTTTTTAACTCCTGGAAGCATACCTTGATGGGCAAGCTTGCGGAAGCAAAGACGGCAGATGCCGAATAAACGAATAAAACCGTGGGGACGACCACAGATAGAGCATCGATTATGATGTCGAACGCTATATTTTAATTTTTTTTGTTCTCTAACTATTTTTGCTGTTGTAGCCATATTATTGATTATTATTTTTCAAAAGGAAAACCTAGGGTCGATAATAACATTTTTGCTTCGTCTTTTGAAGTAGCATTAATATTTAGGGTAACTTGAACAGATCTGATCTTATTAATTTTATCTAAATTAATTTCTGGGAAAAGGGTTTGATCTTTGATAGTCAAATTATAATTACCAGCATCATCAAAAGCATTAGCACTCATACCTTTGAAGTCACGAAGACGTGGAAGAATGAGATTAAATAATTTTTCAACGAAATCATACATTCTGGCTCCACGAAGAGTAACTTTGAGAGCTAAAGGATCGTTTTCACGAATTTTGAAAGTAGAAACAGCTTTTTTAGCTTTGCAAAGTTGTGGTTTTTGACCAGTAATAGCAACAATTTCTTCAATAGCAGCATTGAGTGATTCTTGACTTTCACGAGCTTCGGCGACACGATAATTAACGACGACTTTTGAAAGACGAGGAAGAGAAAAAACATTTCTCTTTTTACCTATTTTTTCAATTAAGTCTTGCTTAATTGTGGTTTGGATAATATCTTTTAACATAATTATTTTTTGGAAACTTCCTTAGTAAGGACAGCTTGGCATTTTTTACAAATTCGGTATTTTTCTCCCGATTTGTCAATTTTATAACCTACCCGAGTAGCTTTTTTACACTCAGGACAAATTAAGATAAGTTTAGAAATATGAAGTGCACGCTCTTTTTCAACAATACTTCCTGGTCGACCTTGAGCTGGTTTAACGTGTTTTTTGAAAATATTTAAACCTTTGACAACGACACTTGATTTTTTAGGAAAGCTTTTGACAACTTCACCATCTCGGCCTTTATCTTTGCCAATCAAGACTTTAACTTTATCCCCTTTTAATATTTTCATACTAATAAACCTCCTGAGCCATGGAAGCAATTTTATTGAATCCTAAATCTTTAATTTCACGAGCGATTGGTCCAAAGATACGGGTACCTCGAGGATTGTTTTGAGAATCGATGATAACACCAGCATTGTCGCTGAAACGAATATAAGAACCGTCTTCACGACCAAATTCTTTTTTGGTACGGACAATAACCATTTTGACTTTTTCTTTCTTTTTAACTAAACCATTTGGAATAGCATCTTTAACAACAGCTAGAACGATGTCTCCAATAGTACCTTTCTTGTGAAAGTGACCTTTGTAGACGTGAACAACTTGGACGCTTCTAGCACCGCAATTGTCAGCTGTTTTGATAATACTTCTAAGTTGAACCATAGTTATAAAGATTTTTTAATAATTTCGACAAGAGTAAATCTTTTAAGTTTACTAGTTGGTCGGGTTTCTCTAACTTTAACAGTATCGCCGGTTTTGGCAGATAATTTATTGTCAGAATAAATATGTTTGTTTTTGGAAAGAATCTTTTTATAAAGTGGATGGCGACTGGTGTATTCCAATTCGACCACGATAGTATTGGTCATTTTGTCAGAGACAACTTGACCGATAAAAGTTTTACCAGTGTTATTAATTTTGTTTTTCATTTTTATTTTCGCTTAAAAGAGTCAAAGTTAAAGCAACTTGGCGTTTAACCTTTTTAAAAACAGAAGTGTCACTCTGATTACCGGTGGCAACTTTGGCTCTGGTTTCAATTAGACTTTTTTTCAAATCAATAAGACCTTTTTTAAGTTCTTCAGGACTCTTTTGTCTGTAGGAAATTTTATCAGTTTTTTT
>CAZNDF010000043.1:0-5436 GCA_964571775.1 uncultured Gammaproteobacteria bacterium
CGATTAGCAACTTTGACATTGTAACGAGTTTTGGGATGCATATTAGCTAAAAGTGATTCTTCGGTCTTAGTTAAATCAACTTTGAAAGTATGAGGGTAAAAGGCAACTTTAGGCGAAACTACTAAATTTAGAAAATTCATTGAAGCTTCAGTTTTGGAAACATCTGGCTCGAATTTTACAAAGATGGCGTTTTGTTGTCGGGCAATATCTTTGACAGCTTTTAACAATTCTTCGTCGACTTTTGGACCGCGTAAAATAGTACCAATAGAGTATTTGGTTTTGGGAATTTTATGAAAACTAACAGTGAAAGCTTTTACTAGTTTATCTTTTGAATCAAAGACACCAAACCTAAAAATAGTATGACCTTGGGATTTTTGGAATTCTCCCCAATCCCAGGTTTGAACTGGATGGACTATTACAGAGTCGTACTGTTTTTTGTCTTGATTAGTAAAAAGTTTAATGGACATAAATTATTTTAGTATATATCTGGATCGTAAAAGAGATCATCATCAGATTCAGGTTTTCGATGACGATAATCTCGAACACTTTCCAGCCTTTCTTCGACCTCTACTAAATCAGCAGGAATATCGGCTAAAAATCGGCTAGGTTCGTTGAGAGAGCTTTTACCAAAATAAAGACGTTGACAAGCATAAGTGATATATAAATAATCTTTGGCTCGAGTAATACCGACATAACAAAGACGGCGTTCTTCTTCGACTTCAGTTTCATCGACTAAACAGCGGGAATGAGGCAAAATACCCTCTTCGAACCCGACCAAGAAAACAACTTCAAATTCGAGACCTTTAGCTCCATGAAGAGTCATTAGTCTGACACCATCACGGTTTTCTTTCTTTTTATTTTTTTCTTGAAGTGAATATTCTTGTTGAACAAGAGTGACGTTTTCAAGGAAGTCATCAAGTTTAGGAAAAGTAGAGGCAACTGATTTTAGTTCCTTGATGTTTTCAATTTTCTTTTGATCATCTTCATCTTTGGGATCATAGCGGTCAAGATAACCAGAATTAATAATCAAAGATTCCATAACATCAAGGGATGACATTTTATCAACATCTAAATGGCTTAAATGTTCCATAAAAACAGCCAAACGGCGTTTGCCAAAAACTTTCCCCAGACGATCAGAAGAAACTTTGTCAGAATTATTATCGGCGAATCGAATCATGGCAAGAATATCTTTGACTTCGGCACGTTCATAGAATCGAGTACCACCAATAAGAACATACGGTATGCTGTATTTGAGAAAAGCTTCTTCTAAAACACGTGACTGGGCGTTCATCCGATAAAGAACAGCCATATCTTTGAGGGGAATTTTTTGATTATCTTGAATAAACTTAATCTTTTGAGCAATAAATTCGGCTTCAGAAACCTCGGACTCAGCTTCAAATAGTTTGATCTTGTCGGCTGATTGTTTTTGGGTGAAAAGTTTTAAGATGGGGTGTGAAGTATTTTTGGAAATGACTGAATTGGCAGCATCAAGAATTATCTGAGTAGAGCGATAATTTTGTTCAAGGTTGATAATCTTGGTGTCCTTGAAGTCAGCGACTAAATTCATCAAGTTTTTAAAATCAGCACCGCGCCAACCATAAATGGCCTGAGAAGCATCACCTACGGCAGTAATTTGACGATATTTTTTGGCCAAAAGTTTAGTTAAAAGATACTGGATTTGATTGGTGTCCTGATACTCATCAACTAAAATAAAACGATAAATATCTTGATATTTTTCGAGAACCTGGGGGTGATCGATAAATAGTTGAACAGTTTTAAAAAGAAGATCATTAAAATCTAGGGCCTGGTATTCCTCCATCTTTTTTTGATAGACCTGATAGACCTTGGCAGCATATTCTTGCCAGAACCCATGAGATTGAGCAATCATTTCTTTTGGTGTCTGAAAAGAGTTTTTAGCAGCTTCAATGAAATATAAAATGCTGGCTGGTTTAAATTCTTTGGGATTTAAGTTTAAATCGATTAAAGACATTTTGATCAAATCTTCTTGATCACTAGTATCGTAGATGACAAATTTTGGATCAATTCCAAGATGGTGACCATCAGCACGTAAAATTCGACAACAAAAAGAATGAAAAGTTCCGGCGAATATTTTTTTATCACCTCTTTTAGGGCTAATAAGTTTTTCCATCCGCTGTTTCATTTCTTCGGCAGCTTTGTTAGTAAAAGTTAAAAGCAGAATCTGATCTGGAGTGGCTAATTTTTGTTGAATAAAATAAGCAGCTCGATGAGTAAGGACTCGAGTTTTACCAGAACCCGCGCCAGCCAAAAGTAAAAGAGGGGTCCCTGTGTGGGAAACCGCTTCTTTTTGTTGAGAATTAAGACCTTCTAAAATATCAGACATGTAGATTTACTATAGTTGGTAAACAGTAGTTTTACCAGACTGAAAAACAATTTTGCCACCAATGTCTTTAAATTTTTGTAAGTCTATATCAGGATATTTTTCGTGTTCTTTGGCCCCAACAAAAATATATTCGACATTATATTTATCTAAAAGATTTTTGATTTCTTCCAAATCAGCTGACGAATAGATAGTTTCAACATCGGATTGACGAGCTGCTGGAGCATCATAGCCACCACGCCAGAGCCATTCGTGAACAATCCAGCCTTCAATAGTAGGCAAACCGGTAGAAGAAGAAACATGATTGAAAGTAGTATAGCTATCACCCACAGCTTCTAACATTACTGGTTGACCAGGGATATTTTGTTCAATCCATTTAATGGCCTGGTAGTTGTCTGGATAAGTATTTTCCAAGTATTTTAAACCATCTAACCCATGGTATTTTTTGAATTCTCCATAATATGATTTGATAGCAAAATAAGGGTAAATAAGGTGAATGGTGAATATTAAAGCAAAAATTATTTTATAAAAATAAGAAAATAATTTATTTTTAAAAATAGAAGATGATTTGACCAGTAGATAACCAGAAGCTAAAGAATAAAGAATAAAAGCCTGATATACCAGTTTAAACATAGTATTGGCTCGACGGTGTTCATAGATATAAATATCCTTAAGATAGATGATTTCAGGAATAAGAACTAATAAAGTGGCAGTAACAACTAAAGCTAAAATAAAAAAATCTGATGCAGAGCAAGAATCTTTTGTTTTTAATTTTATTTTTTTGATAAAAGAAATTAATAGATAAATCAAAAAAGGAAAACAAATAAGCCAAAAACCACCATAAAGGACAAAAAGTTGATAAAAAGGCGAGTGTCCATCAGAAAGACGAACCCCTTCGAGCATTGGGATAAATTTTAAAGAAAAAGGATAAGAGAATAAATACCAGCAAGCAATAACCAAAATACCATTAACAACTGTTTTGATTAAACTATTAATCCCCTGCAAATTAAAATTAAACAGGAAAGTGAAAATAGCCAAAACGAGACCATAAATAGCAAAATCCCAAGCGTTAGTCATATAGCAGATAGACAAAATAAAACCTGATATGACAATAAATTGCCAATTGAAAAATTTTTGACGCTTAATGAAAGAAATAAATAAAAAAGCTAAAAAGAAGATGACAATAAAAATATCATTCATATGGCCGTGAAGATCAGCAACAACGAAACTATAGAGAGGGAATTCATGAATAGTTTTGTCGTTAGTTTCGGGATCGTGTCCAATAAAACGAGTAGCATCAGGATACCAATAAGAAGCAATAGCCTTGTCAATGGCTGTTTGAGTAATGACAAAATGATGGTCGTTTTGAGTGTAATTAAGTTTGGCGATTTTAAAAACAGTATGGAGGTTGCCGCCAAAGGTAAGTAATAGAGCAGAAACTAAACCAGAAATGATAATTTTTTTGTAACTAATTTTGGTTAAAGACAGTCGAGTAATGTTTGAGACCAAACAAAAAGCACTAACAAAAGTTAGAGAACAAACAGTAGCAATAGAAATGTTGTAGCCAATAGAAGACTGAACTTTTGAAAGTTTAGTAATTAAAGCGAATATTAGATGCCCAAAATAATAGTAATTAATGATTTCACCCGAGAACCACATATCAGCTGGGGGTAAAAATTTTGATCTGAGAGCAGAATTGACGAATCCCCAGTCCATATATTTTTCTAGGCCTTCAATATCAGGAGCAAAACCACGAACATAAGACCATAGAATTAGAATCAAAAGAAAAATTAATTCTTCGATAATAAAAATCTTATATTTAGATTTGATGGTTTTGAAGAAAGATAAAAATCTTTGTTGGCGAGACAAAAAAACAATATCAAAGATAATAAACGCAATCACCAAAACGGACAATCCAAGAAAATTAAAGGGTAGAATTTTGAATATACCTAAAACTAAAATTAGGTAAGTGATGACAATAAGAGAGAAGGTTTTGGAGAAGATATATCCCCGATCCCAAAATTTAGAAAAAATGGAAAAGATAATGGGTAAACTGAGAGTTCCTAAAACAAAAATAGTTGACCACCAAATTAGAATAGGGACTAAATCATTTAGCATATTACTTAATTAAAAAGACAAAATTAAAAATATTTTGAATTATTTGGGTTAAAAATAAAGGTAAAACAATCCATTTTGAAGACAACCAAATCAGACAACCGATGATAAAACCACCAATCATATCGATAGGGTAATGAAAACCAATGATAATTCGAAAGGCCAAAAGAGGTAAAACAAAGGCTAAAAATATTGACGGAGAGAAAACTTGATACTGGATAATAAATAACAAAAAATAAATTGCTTTGATAGTGTGACCTGACGGGAAGGACCCAGTTTTATACCAACTATCAACTAAACCGACAGGGGTTTTATCTTTACGATTAAATAAAGGACGGCGCCAGTAGACTTTACTTTTAACAAATCTCTCTACAACTTCGGCAATAATAGTGGCAAATAGTATCTGCCAAAAAATGTTGGTGTTGGATTTTATAAGGAGATAAGAGATGAAAAAAAAGAAGACCCAGATGATGTAGTTTAAAAAAATAAGGATTTTTTTTCCTAAAATAGTCGCTTCAAGTTGACGGAGATAGTCCTTTTTGGGTTGCCAAAATAAAGTTGATTTACATAAAGTCATTGTCATTATTATAGCGGTTAAAATGATTGTTATAATCTACTTGTGAAGATATTACTAACAGCAACATATTATTTACCCAATGTTTCCGGGATTACTATATATATAAAGATATTGGCCGAGGAATTGGTAAAAAGAGGTCATGAAGTAACTATTTTAACTAGTTGGCACGATACTAAAACAAAAAAAGAAGAAATAATAAATGGGGTGAAGATAAAACGTTTACCAGTATGGTTTTATGTAGGTAAGGGCCCAATTTACCCATCTTTTTTATGGAAATCGATTGGAGAACTTAGAAGAAATCAAATAATTAATTGTCACCTACCTCAACCGGAGTCGTTGTGGTTGGTGTTATGGGGTAAAATTTTGGGCAAAAAAATATTTTTAA
>CAZNDF010000044.1:0-2201 GCA_964571775.1 uncultured Gammaproteobacteria bacterium
ATCAGAAAGAAAATTATTGTTTAATTTTTTGGGTTTTTCAGGCTTGGGTAACATAAATTAGTAAATAATAATTAATAAATAGTAGTTAGTAGCAAGGCATTATTTTTTAATTTGTTTAAGGGTTAATAGGCCGGGTTTGGCACCAAGATGAGAAACAACTGAAGCAGAATTTTTCATAGCCCAAAACAAAGCATCTTGAGGTGATTTATTATAAATTAAAGCGGAAACAAAAGCCGACCCAAAAGAATCACCAGCGCCGGTTTCATCGGCCGGTTTGGTATTAATAATAGGAGAATAAAATTGACGAGAGTCAGTAAAAATATAAGCACCATCACGGCCATTGGTAATGGCAACTAAAGGAAGTTTTTGTTGATGGATTAAATCAAAAAATCTATCGTCATCAAATTTTGAGTCAAAAAATATTTCTGATTCTTCTTTGTTCAAAAGTAAAACGTCGACCATTTTGGAAAGACTAGTAATTCGACGACGGGAAGCCAGTTCCCTAGTCCCGGGATTAAGACAAATTTTAATATTATTTTCTTTGGCAAAACCAATAATTTTTTCGAGTAAATCTAAATTGCCTTCAAGGGAAGTAATATAAAACCATTGGGTTTTTTTAATTTTGGTCCAAGGAATATGACGGGACTCAAGACGAGTTTCTCCCCGATTAGTGAGAATAGAACGACTACCATCTTGATTAATTAAAATGACAGAGAAATCGGTAGTGGTAGATTTTTGAAGAAAGATAAATTGATCGTCGACTTTATTCTTTTTTAAATCATCATAAATAAATTGATTAAGATAACTTTGACCAATGAGAGATATACAACCAGATTTAAGACCTAAACGAGAAAAAGAAACGGCGGAATTGGTGGCGCCACCACCACTACAGATAAGACTTTGGTTAATTTCGTTTTTGGATGATGGTTTAAGACCAACAAGAGTTGGAGTACTAATTAAATCTTTGGATTTAACAAAAATATCAACAGTAGCGGCACCAATAGAAATTACATCAAACATGAGAATTTATCTTTAATAACTTGTTGGAGATCGTTAATAACTAAACCAAAAAGATGGTAAATTTTTTCGCTTTTGTTTTGAGGTAAATATTGATTAAGAGATTTTAAAAATGAGATTCTAAGATCGGTATTAATATTCATTTTGACAATGCCGTATTGAAGTGAAGACTTAACATCGGCTACCGGAATACCAGAACCGCCATGAAGAGTAAAAAATTGATTGGGCAAAACAGAATTAATTTGTTGAAGTAAATTTAAATCAATAATTTCTGGCAATTTTTGATTGACACCATGAAGATTACCGATAGAAATAGCCAACAAATCGGCTTTTGTTTGAGTAATAAATTCTACGGCTTGATTAGGGTTCGTAAAACTATCAGGGGAAACTTGTTGACCGACTAAATTAATATGATTAAATTCGGCCTCGACTAAACAATCGGGGATTTGGGATTTTACCTGAGAGATAAACTGGGTGGTTTGAGTAAGGTTAGTTTGATAATCGAGTTTAGAACCATCGAAATGAACCATATCAAAACCAAGGTTAAGAAGATTAGCGAGGCGATTAGTATCAGTTCCATGATCCATATTTAAATAAATTGGGAGTCCTTCAAGCCGGGCTTTTTTGACCAACAAAAAAAGCTTTTCAGCCTGAATAAATTTATCTTCACCAGAGGAAAGTTGAACAATGCAGGGTAAATTCAATTCTTGGACAACTGACTCAACAGCTTGATAGATTTCAAAAGAATCAATGTTGAAAGCAGGAATAGCGGTATGGTTGGTTTTTGATTCAATTAAGACTTGGAGTAAGGTTTTCATATAATTTTTTTAGCGGCATTAATTAAGCTTTTGGTACTGATATTGTAATAATCATACAACGTATGATGGTCTTTGGCAGAACGACCAAATTGATTGTTGACAGCTAAATGAATAAATTTGGGATGAAGTTTGGAACTTAAGAATAAAGAAGCAACTATTTGGCCAAGTCCCCCATTTTGTTGATGATCTTCAAGACAAATAAGCCGACCAGTTTTTTTGACACTTTTAAAAATAGTGGAGAAATCGAGTGGTTTTATTGAAGAACAATTGATAATTTCAAGTGAAATAGCTGGTTTTTGAAGAGATAAATGAGTTTGAGCTTCAAAAGCTTGAGAGAGTATTGGACCATAGCCAATAACGGTAATA
>CAZNDF010000044.1:2211-5425 GCA_964571775.1 uncultured Gammaproteobacteria bacterium
TTTTAAGAATTTGAGATTTTCCAATAGTAAAAGGAGATTTAACATCGGAGATAATTTGAGTTGAAGGGCGAATAAGGCGAAGATAAGCTGGACAACGACTACGACTGAGAACTTTAGTAATTTTTTGAGTTTCAATAGCGTCAACTGGAGAAAAGACTTCCATGTTTGGAAGCATAGTCATAAGACCAATATCTTCGAGCATTTGATGAGTAGCTCCAAGCTCTCCAGTCATTAGACCGGCATGAGAGCCAACTATTTTGACATTTTGATTGTTATAGCAGATTGATTGACGGATAACAGCCCAATTAATGGCAGGTGAGAAGCAAGCGAAGGAACACAAAAAAACGGTTTTACCGCTTTTGGCTAAACCAGCAGCAATAGCCGCCGCATTATTTTCGGCGATACCACACTCGATAAAACGAGAAGGAAATTTTTGGGCAAATTTAGTGAGATGAAGAGAAGTCTTTAAATCCATACTGACGACAAAGATGTTTTGGTTAGTCTGAGCTAATTTAAAAAGAGTCTCTCCAAAAGCCTGGCGAATAGATTGATTTTCTTGAGGGTTAATATTGGAGTTCATTTTTGGCAGTGAGATAGACTTTCTCTTCTAAATTTTTAACATCATGATATTTAAAATTATTTTCCATAAAAGAAACTCCCTTGCCTAAGGTGGTTTTGGCAATAATACAGTTAGGATAGCCTGACTTTTTTGCTTCTTTTAAGATTTTTTGTAATTGTTTAATATTATGGCCGTCAACAGTAGTGACAGTCCAGCCAAATTGAATATATTTAGCGGCGAGATTTTTTAAGGGCATAATCTGATCGGTAGTCCCATCAATTTGAAGACCGTTACAGTCAATAATATTGATTAGATTGTCTAGGTGATATTTAGAAGCAAACATAGCTGCTTCCCAAATTTGGCCTTCTTGATGTTCCCCATCTGTAGTCAAACAAATAGTAGTGTGTTTAGGATCACCGAGGGCTAGACCAGCAGCAAAGGAAAGACCTTGGCCGAGAGAACCAGAGGAATATTCAACACCAGGAACCTCGGTTGAAACATGACCTTGGAGATAAGAATCAAATGAAGTATAAGTGGATAATCTACTTTTGGGAAAATAGTTTTTAGAGGCGAGAACAGTGTAAAGAGCACAAGCCAAATGACCAGCAGATAAAATAAAATGATCTTTTTTAAAATTAAAAATGTCCGAATGATAAAGAGAAATCAAAATATCAAGAGAAGAAAAAGAACCACCAATATGGCCGCTGCCAGATTGATAAATCATATCCAACAAATCAAGTCGAAGTTGACGACTAAGTGGAGATAATGGCGAGTTTAAACGGAACATTAATTAAGTATAAACTAATTTATCGTTTAGTATTTAAACAACCAGAAAAAAGACGAAAACTATAATAAGCTATAATTGGATTAATGGAAGATTGTTACAAAAAGTACTATTTTGGGCTAAAGAAGTTTGTATCTCAACGGATTGATGATGAATGGGTGGTTGAAGAAATAGTTAATGATGTAATGTTGGCAGTAATGAATTTAAATTCAAATTTTGATGGCAGATGTAGTGAATTTAGTTGGGTATGCAGTATTGCTAAGCATAAAATTATTGATTATTATCGTAAAAAAAAGATTAAAACAATATTGTTTTCTGTTAGTCCAATGTTTGAAGAAATAGCAGATAAAGCCTTAACCCCAGAAAGAGACGTTTTAAAAAATGAATTAAAAGAGGAAATAAAAAAAACTTTATCCGATTTAAAAAAAGGATATAAAAATTTGTTACGACTTAAATATATAGAAGGCCGAAAAGTTAATGAGATTGCTAAGGCAACTAATTTAACAGTTAAAGCAGTGGAATCTAGATTAACAAGGGCAAAAAAACAATTTAGGGAGGCTTGGGTTTATGATAACAAAAAGAATTAAAAGAATTTTTAAATTAACCGTTTTGATTGCGGCTAGGCAGATATGGAAGTTGTTGTGTAATTTGTACCATCTGATATCCGAACCATTTCTAACTTTAAAGAGATTAATAAAAGAAAGAGATAAATCTCAATTTTTTTTGATTGGATTAGTGTTTTTGATGCCGATAATATCTTATTTTTTGGCAAGAATAGTCTGGGACTACTATAGGTATGGGTTAATAATTAAGGATGTGGGGATGTTTTTCTCAGTATCATTGATGGTTGAAATAATTTTATTGATGTATCTTGGTTTTTGGATATTGAGAGTAATGAAAAGAAAGTAAAAAGAAGGAATTTTGAGAAAGAGACGACTTAATTTTCACTATGATTAAAAATAAAAAAATTGAGTTTGAAAGCACAGAATATTTAGAATTTAATGATTTGACAGAAGAAGTAGAAAAGTTAGTGGCTGAAAGTGGAGTTAAAAATGGGCAAGTGTTAGTGTTTTCAACTCACACAACTTTAGCTATTTGCGTCAACGAAAAAGAAGCTGGAATTGTAAAAGATTTTAAAAGCTTGATGGGTAAATTAATTCCTAAAGACGCTTATTATTGTCATAATGATTTAGATATAAGGACGGAGAATCTGGTCTGTCAATCAGCGGCTTCTGACTGTCTTAATGGTCATTCTCATTGTACTCACCTATTAATGAGAAACTCTGAAGTATTACCAATAATTGAAGGGAAGATAGCGATGGGGGTGTGGCAAAGAATTTTTGCAATTGAACTTGATTGTGAGAGAAAAAGAACCGTGATTGTCCAAATTATTGGTGAGTAAAAGACTTAATTTTAGTAATAACTTCTTCTAAAATAGATTCTGGAGTACTGGCGCCGGAACTAATAACAACATTTTCTTGATTTTTAAACCACTCTGGATTTAGTTCAGAAGCATTATCAACAATATAGCTAATAGCTCCAGCACTTTGAGCAACAGACTTGAGACTATTGGAATTGGCGCTAGTGGGAGCACCAACAATAATGACGAATTTATATTTTTGAGCTAATTTGATAATGGCATTTTGACGCTCAGTAGTAGCCTGACAAATATGAGGAAGGATAGTGACTTGGGGATATTTGTGTTTGATAAAGTCGAGAGCTTTTTGAGTTTCTAGAGTAGATAAGGTTGTTTGAGTTAAAACGACGGTATTTTGAGAGTCAAGAAGAGAAAGATTAGAGACACTATCAAGGGTTATTGGAGTAATAAAATCAGGGGCTTCGCCGACCACACCAATAGTTTCGTCATGGTC